>CAZWGG010000023.1:9880-19020 GCA_964633305.1 uncultured Bacteroidales bacterium | reverse complement strand
TTTTCAAGGCAAGAATAACGCAGTATTTGGCGTTTTCTTGCAAAGACTATTTATGGCGGTAACTACAATTTTTATAAAGAACATTGAGATACTTACATCTTCCATTAACAAGTATTCGGGAACAATATTAGTTGTTTCGCATGATAGTTATTTTTTATCTGAAATAAACGCAGATAATGTAATTGAAATAATATAATATCTTTATATGTTCAAATTAAATATTGCGATATTCAGTTAATAGTTATTTATCTTTTTGCATATCCTGAAAAATATATTCAAGTAATTGCGAAAAAAGCAAAGCATTCACAGTTCTAAGCTGTATGATTGAGGCTATTTGTTTATTATGCATTTTTTAATATTCCTGTTGCAATATACCGTTTTCCAGGCAGTTAAGTTGATCCTATCTTTGTTTACAGTTTAACATTAAATGAGTATATTATGAAGACAAAAGTATTAGAAGGTGCCCCTTATAAAGACAGCATCCTTAGGATAGTCAAAGATGAAATAGTTTACCTCGAAAACAAGTATGATAACAGGCCTGGTATTGTTTTTATTGCTGTTACAGGTTATGAAAAAATAACCAAATATACTATTCAACTCCATGTAAAACAAGCTGAGGAATTAGGATTTCATACAGAACTTAAAACTTTTGAAAGTACTGTTTCAGAAAACGAATTGTTTAATTTAATCGATAGGCTGAATATTGATGATGCCGTAGATGCAATAGTTCTGCTTCAACCACTGCCACCGCATTTGAATTCTGTGAGCATTATCAATAGAATTACACCGGAAAAAGAAGTTGAAGGTTTTCATCCGCAACATATGTTAAGCATATTAACGTCTAATACGCTTAAATCAGTCTATCCGATGTGTTTGCCTACTGCATTACAAATACTTTTCAGCAAAAACAGGATACGACTGAAGGAAGGCCAGGAGTGGTTATTTGTTGCCGATGATGAATTCTTCAAAAACCCGTTTACGGCTATGATAGTTCGATCAGCCAGTGCAGCAGTGGTTCCTTGCGGTTGTCCATTAACAATAGTGAATAGCAATTCCAATTGGTTACCGGTATATTGTAAAAAAGCAGATTTCCTGGTTGTAATTAGTAAAAAGCCCGGATTTTTAAACCCCGAATGGTTAACACGCGGTGTTTGCATTGTTGATGTTTATTCTAACCTGGTTAAAGAAGTTCCTGGCAAAAAAGATGCTACCAAATTAATACCTGTAATTAAAGGTGGTGTAAATGTTGAAGCTGTAAAAAATATTGCACGTATAATTTCACCTGTTCCAGGAGGTTTAATGCCTTTGGTATTAGCCATTCTTTTTCAAAATACGTTGATCTCGTTTAAGAAAAGAATCGGAATAGAAGTTGGATCATAGATTATAGAGCTACGAACTCAGTTCATTGTAATTTCTGGCAGGATTGGGACCACACGATAATCCAACTTCGAAGTTTCATTTCATACCTGTGATAATTCGAAATTAACAACCCTGCTTATCCATTACCACCCTTGTTCTAGGTAAGCACCCGGGATATTCCTTTTGAATAAATTCGATAAGTTTTTCACGAAGGTAAACTCTCAAATCCCAGGCTGATGGTGAATCTTTTGCGCTAATTAGTATTCTTATTTCTACAGTGTGTTCCGTGGAATTGGTTACCTGAACATTGGCCACGTTACCGTCCCAGTGCTTGCTTTCCCTGACTAACCGGTTAAGCTCTTCCCTTATTTTGTTGAATGGTATGGTATAATCGGAATAAATGAAAACCGTTCCCAGTATATCGGCAGAAACACGTGTCCAATTCTCAAAAGATTTTTCAATAAAATAAGTGGTTGGCACTATTAATCGCCTCTTATCCCAGATACGGACTACAACATAGGTTAGGTTTATCTCTTCAATCCATCCCCATTCTCCTTCTACAATTACCACATCGTCTATTCTTATGGGCTGGGTTATGGCAAGCTGAATACCTGCAAGAAATGTAGCAATAAGCTTTTGAGCGGCAAAACCAATGATAATTCCTGCAATTCCCGCTGAGGCAAATAAGCTGATACCTAACCGGCGGATAGGTTCAAAATTCATCAACGCAGCCGCGATAGAAATAAAAATAATAATTACAAACAGTATTTTTTCAAGTATACTAAACCTCGTATACAATTTTCTGGCCTCCAAATTATCTTCTTTGGTTATGTCAGATCCTTTTAACAGGAGAAGCTTACCAATATTTACCAGGCTCATAAAAAACCATGCGATGGAGAATATCAATGTTACATTTATTATCTTTTTCAGAAGCTCTATTGTATCCTTATGAATTTTTATGTAAGAAAGTAACAGAAGAAATCCAATATGGATAATAATTATTAATGATGGGAAAATAAGTTTTTTGGCTGATTTCATAATAACATACAAACTTTTAAGCAAATGAATATTTTTTTCAAATCAAAGTTAATGAAAAGATTACACTCCATTGTATTATATGCTATTCTAAATTTTCTATTTCACTAAGTCATTTTCCGACTTGTCTTTGTGAACCAGCATGTTTACTAATTCGATGTTTTTTGAGCTGTTATTGGGAATTATTTTTGATGCATGCATAGTAGAAATTTATTTAAAATTCGAATAACTAAAATTTATAATTATGAAAAAGATGCCATTGAATACTATCGTAAAAAGTTAAATGAGATAGAAAAGTTTTTATATGATACAAAATTCAAACAGCATAATGCTTTCTTATCTCAAAGTAAAATGAAAATGAGGTTAACAGAGCTTAAACAATATAACCAACATACCAATCAACCTCAACCGGTTAGAAAAGAACAACATAATATTGTGATTACAACGTATTCAGAAATAAATACAATTGGCTGGATAGATGTAAATTACCTTATATCCCAGGCAGGTTGGTTTCCTGCCCACGATCTAAGGGCAGATGATACGGGAAAACCTATATCAATAACATACAAGGCTTATGTATATCAAAACTCGGGGGAAAATCGGGATAATATAAAACTTGTTCTATCCACTTATAATCAAAATTGTTTTACAGCAAAACCTGTTCTTGGTATTTGGCGGCTTGATTATTATGTTCCGGGAACACAAGGACCTGTTCAACGGTCACAAAATTTTTTAAGCAAGTCAGAAATGCAAACATTCATAGCTGAAAACGATATAGAAGTTCTTCAAGGTAAAGAAAAAGAATTTACTTCTTTACAGCAAATAAGTGAAATAAGCAAATCATTTTCGAATGTCGAATTCAACATAAAACTTCCGTATTCGGTTCCTTCAGACGGAGAACAGATGCTAATGGTAATTAATAACCATTCGGTGAAAGCAGATTATTACTATTTTATGGTACCAAAGGTGAATAATAAAGCCTTTTTAATTTCAAAAATTGGCGATTGGGAAATGTTAAACTTTATTCCGGGAAAAGCAAATATATATTTCAGGAATACCTATGTGGGACAAACCCAGGTTGCCCCGGCCATTTTAAAAGACACTATGGAGGTCGCACTGGGCAGTGATCAAAATATAATTTCAACCCGTAAAAAATTGAAAGATGAAGAAAAAGACCAAGTGTTTAGTAAGCGCATATTAAGAGAATTCACATTTGAAATAATAGTACGCAATAATACCTCAAGTTCTATTGAACTTGATTTGGAAGATCAAATACCTGTATCGCTAAATGAAGATATTAAAGTTAAGTTATTGGATAAAGCCGGTGCAGAATATTCACACCCAAGCGGCAAATTATTATGGAAATTACAATTAAACCCAGGCGAGAGTAAAAAGATAAAATTCTCTTATTCAGTGGAACATGATAGAAACAGGGTTTTAGCATAAAGGTGAATTTAATTAACAGGAAGACCAACGTGGATCCCCGTTTGGCTTAGACTATGCCTATACCTTTAGCCGAACGGGGCTTATAATTATTTTTACCTATATTACACTTAAAACATATAACCTATTGAAAAATAGGTGGCCCTATTGGTAAATTTATCTGTGTCTATATCTTTCGTAATGTTTGTCAGTCCATGTTTAAAATTTACACTAATAAAAATAGGCAAGCTTTCTAAGCCAAAACCATAAACTAATCCTGATTCGGTTTGTTCAAATGTATTATCAAAATCCAATAATATTCCATTGGCAGAACCACTAAAATGATAGCTATAATACTCTCCAAAATATACATAAGACCGTTGATCAAATTTTTTATCCATTTTTGTTGTTAAAACCATACTCACAGGAGTGGTTATACGGTAAGTTCTGAAATTTCCCGTATTGAAACCGCTTGCTAATGTTGAATACAGTACCTCGGGTTGAAGCGAAAATGTCTTAGTAATCTTTAATTGTGTCATTACACCCACTTCGTAACTGAATTTTCTTTTACCATTAAAAAACTCATTTGAATATGAATGATAGCTTCTCCCAATATTTGCTTTTAGGCCATATCTAAAAAAAGGTAAACCTTCATTTTTTGCTTGAGCAGCTATTTTTCTTATTGGCTGAAGCGATTCTGCATTTGCAGTCTTAATTGTTAAGTCATAAAGTAGCCCTGCAATTTTTTCCATGTCTTCATAATCGATAATATCCGGGTCATCTTCTGGCTTATGATACGGTTTGATAATTCCTGAAGTAACATGAAGCGCAGGAATGCCTTCTAGTCCAAATGGTTTTGAATCTGTCCTGTTTGATATATTTTTCCCAGTCCGCTTTATTTCTATACCGTGCTTATCTGCAATCTCAAACAGCATTTCATCTCCGCCTTTTAAACTTCCCATAGCCCCAACAATTAAAGAATTGCTTTTGGCATATTTACCAATCATGTCAATGCTCATCATCAGTTTAATGTTTTCAATGGGTACAATTTTTTGTTCAATAAACTTAAAAGATCCAATTAAGCCACTTTCCTCTCCATCAAATGCCACTATTACAACACTGCGTTTTAATTTATCCTTTTGCTGAACCAAAGCCCTGGCTATTTCAATTAATGCCGCAGTTCCCGTTGCATTATCGTCAGCGCCGTTGTATACAACTTTTTCATCATTTATAAATTTGAAAGCAATATGATCGAAATGGGCACCCAAAACAATGTACTCATTCTTCAGTTTGGCATCAGGGCTTTCAATAATTCCAACAACATTATTCCCTTCCAATGTCGTTAGGCCTTGTCTTGTATAGAAAGGGTGCAAATAATTTTTACCAATTGGTTTAAGGCCGGCTTTTTTAAAGTAATTTGCAATGTAATTAGCGGCCTTCAATCCTGATTTTGTGGCTAGACCTCTTCCCTCAAGCGAGTCACCAGTGAAATAGTAAACATGCTTTTTTAATGAAAAGAATAATTAGTGAAAGTTTGAATTCAGTATTTATTAACCAAGCGTTCAGGAAACAAGTTATTTTGATATTTGCTCTCTTTCTTGTCCAAAAGGAAACAACGCTGAAGGCTTATGGGCAATTCTCATTATACTGTCAATTTTAGTAACCATTTCAGGGTATTCAATGGCGGTATTTCTTTCCTCTCCCGGATCAACCGATAAGTTATATAACTCTATTTCACCTTCAGAATCTTTTTCAACATTCATCCTAATTCCTTTCCATTGGTCCATTCTTACAGCTTGTTTACCTCCTTGTTCATGGAATTCCCAGTAGAGGTAATCGTGATTATGTTGATTTTTTTTTCCTGTTAATGTTGGTAAAAATGAAATACCATCAATAGTATCAGGAGTTTCAGTACCGGCAATTTCTGCCAGTGTAGGAAGAATATCCCAAAACGCGGAAATATGGTTTGTTTGTGAGCCTGGGTTTATCCTATTCTTCCACCTTGCCAGCATAGGCACACGTATACCTCCTTCATATAAATCTCTTTTATATCCTTTAAATATCCCGTTACTGTTAAAATAATCAGGATCGGCACCACCTTCCATGTGAGGGCCGTTATCACTTGTAAATATTACTAAAGTATTCTTGTCAAGTCCGTGTTCTTTTACTTTCTCAAGTATTTCACCAACATACTTGTCAAGTCTTGTCACCATCGCAGCAAATACAGCGTGACACTCATCCTGGGAGCAATAACCACGCGGGTTATAGTTATCTCCGTAATCCATCCCTTTGTATACTTTTTCAGGTAAGAAATTTCCACGATATTGTTCGACAAGTTCATCATCAGGAACTATTAACTCTGCATGAGGAATGGTATAAGGCAGGAAAAGAAAAAAACTGGTATCGCAGTGCTTGTCAATAAACTGTAAAGCTTCATTATGAATTAAGTCAGCTGCATAATCAATAGTTGTATCTCCATTATTTCTCAGCTTTATCTTTTTTGTATTGTCCCAAAGATATTCAGGGTAATAACGATGTGCTAGACTTTGGCAATAATACCCATAGAATTGGTCAAATCCTTGTTTTAAAGGGCTACCTTCATTCTCTTTAAATCCGAGTCCCCACTTACCAAAGGCACCGGTTAAATACCCGGCTTGTTTTAGCATTTCAGCTATTGTTAATGCTTTGTCAGGGAGAGGTTGCTGTCCTTCAGGCAGGACACTTTTATTACCCCGGATGGGGGTCCTTCCAGTATGAAAACCTGTCATAAGACATGAACGGGAAGGGGCACAAACCGTGCTACCTGCATAATGTTGTGTAAATCTCATACCTTCAATCGCCAAACGGTCAATGTTAGGCGTTGAGAATTTGGTTTGTCCGTAACAACTCAGATCTCCATAACCTAAATCATCAGCAAGAATATAAATTATGTTAGGTAGTTGTTGCGTATCCTTCTTTTTTATACATCCTGTAAGTGTAAACAAAGAAAGTCCGGCGATACCAGTGCTTTTCAAAAGATTAACATCAATTTTTTTCACAATTTATTAAGTTTGTTAATATTTTATAAATTATGTGTGCAGTTATTATATTGGTTTATAAACTACTCCCTTATTGCTTCTTCCATCAATTTCAATTCGTAAAGGTTTCTTGAAACTAATCAACCGTAAATAGTTTGTTTCAAAGGTATGTTTTTGCTGTTTCAGATAGTCAGTATCATAGTATCCATCATTCAAGTGTGGAGAGAGTGCCATATAACCAACACCAAAAGTAGTAAGGTTATGAAAAAAATGCGATCCCTGGCTTGGGTCAACCATGTAGTCCTTAAGCCCTGATTCAATAATAATTCTGGCACCTGATATTTGTGCCCACTTTACCGGGATACCAAGCCAGGGATCACTTGACCCCCACCGTCCCGGACCGATTAAAACATAATTCTTTTTTTCATTGATCAATTTCAGGTTCAGTTTTTCAATTTCTTTTGCTATAAGCTTGCTGTGTGAAGAATTGAATGATCCGGGTTTAACATATACCATATTTGAAATATTCTCAAACCGTCCGTTACCCATCGCTTTTTCAGAATAAATTATAGTATCCCGGGTATCTACATTTTCAATTTCAAAGGAAATCTCTCTATGATGAGCTACAATTGGCCTGATTTGTAAGAAATTAAAAACTTTGGGCTTACCTTCAGGTGTATCAAGGTTAACTGCAAATTCTATTTCAACAGGATTATTTATTTCTTTTTGCCCAATTTCTAACAATGAATCAATAATTTCTGCCAATGGAAAAATTTTATGAACAAGAATTGGTGAAAATGTAATAATCTTATTTCCCGGGTAATTAATACCCTCTCTAACCATACCATTTTCTGCATCATATATTGATGCGGCATATTTTAAGGAGTTTATGTCTGTAGCATCTTTTATTTTTACTTTTAACAGGTTTATTTTATCGTCTATCGATGGTACAAACTTTCCAGGATCTAAATCTAACGCATAAAAGTACCGTTGAGTATTTTTTATTGCCATTTCTGGTGAGGAAAGTTGCAGTATTTTTTTTGGATATTTTGGCGAAAAGCGAAGTGAGATACCTCCACCCATAATCAATCTCCCTAATCCGTACGCTAAATTTGCTATGCCTTCACCAGATTTTTCAGGATAAATCGGGTAATAATTTATAGACCGGGCTACACCAGACAATGTGGGATAAAACCTGTTTTCATAACTATTTCCGCATACTTCCTGGATGATAATCCCCATCTTTTCTTCATCAAGAACATTGGCAGTTGCAGAGATATAAGATTTACTGGTTTGGAAATAAACCGAAGCATATACACATTTTATTGCATTTTCAAGCATTTGTAAAAATGCATTTTCATCTTTTGCAATAGGTAACATGTAAGTATTGTATATGCCTGCAAAAGGCTGGAAATAAGAATCTTCCAGTTTGCTTGAGGAGCGAACGGCAAGAGGATTTTTAACTTTTGAAATGATAGTTCTTAAATCTTGTTTAAGAGTTCCGGGCAATAAGGCGTGTACAAAATGATAAAGAATTTTATCATCTGGCATTTCCGAAAGTCCAATTTCATACAGGTTATTTTTTTCCATAAACTCTTCAAAAACCTCTGTACTTAACACTACTGTTCTTGGAACCGTAATAACTACATCATTAAATTTATTTTGCAGGCCTTCTTTTTTTATTATTGTATTAACAAATGCCAATCCACGGGCTTTACCTCCGATTGATCCTTCACCTATTCTTGAAAAACTAAGATATTCGTCGAACAGATGTTTGTTAAATTCGGCAATTATTCCTTTTGCTTTGCTTGATCTGAAATTGGAAATAGTTTTAAAAATATATTTCCTGGCATCGTCAATGCATTTGAAATCATCTAATTTAGTTGGCTTAAAAATTTGGGCAATTGGAAATAATGCACGTGCATTTAACCATTTAGACAAATCATCACGGTTGGTATGGTAAATAAAGACATTGTCCGGAATAGTGAGAATAAGCTGTTGTAAGTCCTTTAAGTCAGATGCAACATATTTTTTTTCCAGGGTATCCGGGTCGCGAAATACAAAATCACCAAATCCGAAGTTGTTAATAATAAAATCATGTAACTCATTTGATAAATTTTTTGAATATTTATTAAGAAATCCTGCACTAAGCTCTTTGGCAGTTTGTTCATTTGAAATATCAGAAGATTGTAACAAAAAAGGTATATTCGGGTCTTCAGTTTTTACTAATTTACATAGACTTAAACCGGCTTTTGTTTTTATATCTCGCTTATTAGGAGTTGTTTTATAGCTTACATCGGAAATTAT
>CAZWGG010000023.1:0-9870 GCA_964633305.1 uncultured Bacteroidales bacterium | reverse complement strand
GGAAATTATTCCTAAAATATTGTTTTTGTATTTTTTATATATTTTAATTGCTTCATTGTAATTTTTTGCCAGGAGTATTTTAGGTCGTCCTCGTCGCCTTAACATTTTTTGATGTTCGTTAAGTGCTTCTTTGCTAAATTCCATAGATTGACGAAGAATAATCTTATAAAGATTCGGAAGGTAGGATGAAATAAATCGTATTGAGTCCTCAATAAACAATATGGTCTGAACTCCAACCTGGTTTATATCAAACTCAGCATTCATGTCATCCTCAATTAGTTTAATTATAGCCAGCAGTAGATCGTCGTTACCTAGCCAGCAAAATACATGATCTATAGCACTAAGGTCTTCATTTTCAAGTTTTAGTGATACTTCCCGTGAGAAATGCGTAAGAACAACAATAGGTATATTACTATAGTTGACTTTTATTTGTTTAGCCAGTTCAAATGTGTCAAAATCACCAATACTGAGCATTTCAATGATTAAATCGATATTTTCTTTTTCAAGTATTTTAAAAGCGCTTTTTGCAGAATCGGCATGAATAAAAACAGGCGGATACCGAAGGTTTAGTGAAACATATTCATTATATATTTGTTCGTCAATTCTTCCATCTTCCTCAAGCGTAAAAAAATCATAACTGCTGCATATTACGAGTACTTTTCTAATACGCTTTTGCATGAGAAGATTAAATGAAGTATCGCTAAAATAATATGTACCAATGTCAATATTTTTAATAAGTTTTGTCATAACTAAGGTTTTCCATTTAATAAATGGTACACAATAACAATAGCATAAATTTAGTGATTATTTATTTCTATTCAAGTAAAATGATATCCTTGAGAAGTAAATAGATTGAAGGGGATAAGGTTGTAAAAGGAGACTTTTGTTTTTAGAATAGGTTTTCCGTAAAAACGATAACATGTTAGTTTCCTTTACCGATAAAGCAACTATTTCTTACCTGCAAGCTCAAAAGTATTCCCACTTTTGAGCAAATCATCAACAGATTTTATTTTATCACGTTTCCGGGCTTCTTTAAGCTGGCTATATAGAATGCCTTCATAAACATCGCTTTTCCAATTGCGGATTACGCCCATGGCTACGGGGTAGTCTGGTAATGTCATTCGCGATAACATATAAGCTCTTGTATCATCATGGTTATATGCATCATGAACCAGGATATCCTCTTTTGTTACGCCGTTCTCACCAATTTTTACAACTACAAATTTAGAACCACTCTGAATCAATCCCTTATCCCTGTTTTTTCCAAAAATCATTGGCTTACCGTGTTCAAGATATATTTGATTTTCTTCACGTACGTCTTTGCCTGTTATTTCTTCATGTACCTTGTTATTAAAGATCACACAATTAAGGAGAATTTCAACTAAAGAAGCTCCTTTATGTTTGGCAGCTTTAACAAATAATTCTTTCATCATTTTAGGATCGGTATCAACAGCGCGGGCATAAAAAGTTCCCTGGGCACCCATTGCTAATTCTCCTGGCTTAAAAGGATTTTCAATAGTTCCGTCAGGCGATGTTTTGGTGACACTTCCCTTGGGTGTAGTGGGAGAGTATTGTCCTTTGGTAAGTCCGTATATCTTATTGTTAAACAGAAGAATATTAACATTAATGTTTCTCCTTAAAATATGTATAAAATGATTACCCCCAATTGCCATCGAGTCACCATCACCTGTAACCACCCATACACTAAGCTTTGGATTAGCAACTTTTATTCCCGAAGCAATAGCAAAAGCCCTTCCATGAAGGCCATGGAAACCATATGTATTTATGTAGTAAGGAAACCTGGAAGAACAACCTATTCCTGAAACGAAAACAACATTTTCCTTTTTAATGCCTGTTTCAGGTAATGCTTTCATTATTGAAGAAAGTACTGCATGTCCCCCGCACCCCGGGCACCATTTTACAAGACTGTCAAGCTTAAAGTCCTCGGCTGTAAGCGTACCTACTTTTGTTTCAAATGCCATTTTATATATCCTCCAAAATTTCGTTAAATTTTTCCTTTAGTTCGGAAATGAAAAAAGGTAAACCTTGTATTTTATTATATTGCAAATAGTTAAATTCAGGCAGTTGTGACCGTAAATAGATTGCAAATTGTCCCAAATTGAGTTCACAGACCACAATCTTTTTAAACTTACTGAAAATTTCCTTGATGTTTTTTGGTAAAGGATTAATATAATTAAATTGAACCAAACTAACTCTTTTATCTTGTGCCTGAAGTTCTTTTACTGCCGACACAAGTGCCCCGTATGTTCCTCCCCATCCGACAACTAATAAATCACCTTGAGATTTGCCAATTACTTTTTGTTCAGGCAAATAGTCTGCTACTTTTTTTATTTTTTCTTGGCGAGTTAAAGTCATTACTTCGTGGTTGAACGGGTCGTATGATACCTCTCCTGTTACATCGGCTTTTTCAAGTCCGCCAATCCGGTGACGTAAACCTTCTTGTCCCGGAAATGCCCAATACCTGGCTAGTGTTTTCGGATTCCTGCTATAAGGGAAGAAAGAAGGATCATTATCTTCAACCAAAGGAGTGTCAATTTTTGGAAGATCTTTTACCTTCGGGATCTTCCATAGTTCTGATCCATTAGCAAGATAACCGTCGGAAAGTAAAATAACAGGGGTCATGTGTTCGATGGCCATTTTTACTGCCTGGTATGCAAAATCAAAGCAATTTGCAGGAGTAGAAGCAGCAATTACAATAACAGGGCTTTCGCCGTGCCTGCCATATAATGCCTGTAGAAGGTCCGATTGTTCAGTTTTGGTAGGTAAACCTGTCGAAGGCCCTCCTCGCTGTACATCAATAATAACAAGAGGTAGTTCTGTGATTACGGCAAGTCCGATAGCTTCACTCTTTAATGCCAGACCGGGGCCAGAAGTTGAAGTGACCCCAATTCTACCTGCAAAAGAAGCTCCAATTGCAGATGTAATACCAGCTATCTCATCTTCAGCCTGAAATGTAATGGCATTAAGGCTTTTCATTTTTGAAAGTTCCTGGAGTATTTCAGATGCAGGAGTAATTGGGTATGACCCTAAAAATAATGGTCGCCCCGATTTTTCTGCTGCTGCTAAAAGTCCCCAGGCACCGGCAACGTTACCTGTAATATTCCTGTAAAATCCTTTGCCTTTTTTTGCAGGCTGGACCTGGAAAGTGGCTGCAATGGCTTCTATTGTTTCGGCATAATTATATCCTGCATGCAGTGCAGCGATATTTGCATCAACTAACGTCTTTTTATCTTTGAACTTACCTTTTAAAAAGTCTTCACCAATTTTTATCTCACGGTTAAATAACCAGAAAAGCATACCTGAAACAAACTGATTTTTTGTTTTATCAGCTGTTTTCAGATCAAGGCCATATTTGCGTACTGTTGCCCTCGTTAGGTTTGTTATTGGTGCTTTTACTATAGAATATCCATTAAGGCTGTTATCGTGCAAAGGATCTTCAATATACCCTGCCTTTTTATAGTGTTTATTATCAAAATTATCAATATCAATGATGATTGTTGCCCCGGATTTTAGCCATTTCAAATTTGCTTTTAAAGCAGCAGGGTTCATTGCAACAAGAACATCTGCCTGATCTCCTGGTGTTTGTACTTCTTTATGCCCAATGTGAACCTGGAATCCTGATACTCCTCCAATTGTTCCCTGTGGTGCCCTTATTTCAGCAGGATAATCAGGGAATGTTGATAGATCATTACCAACAAATGCGGAAGTATCGGAGAATTGTGAGCCGGTTAATTGCATCCCATCACCTGAATCTCCGGCAAATTTTACAACTACCTCATCAAGTTCAATGACCTTTGTTCTCTTCTTCATGTGGAATTAATCTAAAAATTTCTAAAAGCAATTTTAGATAATTTAAATAGAATTATACATGATATTATTTAGGAAAGTGATAATATCCAATTATTCAAAACTAATAATTAATGGATTATTTAATTTATCAGCTTCATGGTTAACATAGCTTATAAAGTCTTCTTGACTTGATATTCTATCTGGGCCTTGTTCCCAAATAGCTAAAAAGTAATACGTTAGTTTCTTATTTTCAGGCTTTAATACTACCACATTACTAAATTCATCTTCTGTAACTTCTATCAGATCAGATTTTCTAAATATCACTGCCATGCCTAACATATCGTCTGCAAGGCTCTGTTTTCCATACGTTGCAATATATACCCAATTCGATTCATCTTTAGTACGATCAATAAGTTTGGCATTTTCATCCTTAACTATCCCGGTACATAAATTATTTACTTCTTCGGACAGGTTCAGTTCATGTTTGGTTACAGGACTTCCGGCTGAAATAGACAGGCTTGATGTTAAATCGGTTAATGTTTCACCAACTTTCCATCCGAAATATTTGGTTTTAATCATTGACCTGATTGGGCCGTTCATTAGAATTTTTGTTAAAATGCTGTCGGTTTGGGCTACCCTGTTTGCCTTACCTTCATACCACATTGCAATAGAACCTATACCTAATGATTCACCTACTTTTAAGATATCCATACCCCAATTGGCAGGCTCATGATACGATTCAAAACCATCTTGCCCAACATACTGAAGGACCAAGGTATCCACTTTTTTTCCAAAAATATCTATGGCATTCCTCCAATCAAGATAAAATCGATAACCTATTTTATCCGATTCCCATCCAGGACCTTCATATCTTATATAAAATGAATGGTCTGTATGCTCATTTGGTACCCGTAGTTCTGTAATATTTTGAAAAGTTCCTCCAATATATCTTTTATCCTGCCATTTTCCCCCGACTTTTACCGATAGCTCTGCCTGTGTTCTTTTTTTAAAGACCGGCATTTTTTCCTTGGTATTTTGTTGAAATGTAAATTCTTTTGTTTCACCGGCATTTATTGAACAAATAAAACTAAGCATATCAGGCTTATGGTCCCCATCGGGATCATCCATTTGAAAAGGACAAAGTGTGTCTCCTGTCAATAAAATATAATTACTTAAATTACTGTCTGGTATCCCAGTTGGAAATTCTTCCCTATTAATTTCGATTAATAGGTCTTTAAAATTCATTTCTGCGTTATTCTCAACTATGATAGTTACTTTTTCTGTGTCTGAAACCGGTGGTTTTTGCCTGTTTTGACAGCTAACTATAAAAAATGTTACAATTGATAATAGTATTACTTTTTTACTCATGTTGTATTTTATTTTAAGATATAGTACAAAGGTATTAACAAAAGAAATGATTCACTAATTGAAATTAATAAAATGATACCAAAATCCGGAAAATTTACAGAATTTTATGTAAAAGCCGGTGACATAAAAATAAAAAAGTTTTATCGTTGTCAATTTATAATGAATGTTATTTTGTAAATGTAGTTTTTAGTCGGATTTAATCATTTTTGTATTAATCTTCCAGATATTAAAATAGAAGAATTATGCCATTATGACTTACATATATCTACAATTAATGACATTTTGTCTGTTTTATTAATTGGCACTATAATTGAAAACTCCTTAACGAATACAATTAAAAAAAATGTTAAACTAAAATATGGAGGATAAAATTATGTTACCAATACTTCAAACAAGAACAAACAGGCCAGACCTGGTTGATGAATTATTTAACGATAGTTATTTACCCGGTTTTTTTGATTGGGCTAATTGGGAAAACGGTACACACACACCTGCAGTAAATGTTTTTGAAGGAAAAGATGATTACAGGATTGAAGTGGCAGCCCCGGGCTTGAGCAAAGAAGATTTTAAGGTTAGTCTTGATAACGATGAACTTACTATTTCATCTGAAAAAGAATCAACGAATGAATCGAAGGAAGAAAATGTACTGCGAAAAGAATTTAATTACAATTCATTCAAACGTATTTTCACCTTACCCGATTCAGTGCAAGGAGAAAAAATTAAGGCATCGCATAAAAATGGAATTCTTACTGTAACTGTTCCTAAAAGAGAAGAAGCAAAAGTAAAACCAGTAAAAGAAATTAAAATTATGTAATGAATATTTTTGTTGGATGATTGGTTAATATTAAACTTCCGGACAATTGTCCGGAGGTTTTTTTGTTTTTTTTTAGTATCGAATTGTTAAAAAATCCTAAAAAATTATTAAATAAGAAGCGAATTTATTTTTTTTGTGTCCGTTTTAACCTAGTACTTAAATTTTAATGTATATGGATATTGTTATAGAAAACATTACTAAAAAGTATGGCGCTCAAAAAGCTGTAGATAATGTATCATTTACAGTAAAAACAGGAGAGGTTTTAGGATTTCTCGGACCAAATGGCGCAGGAAAAACTACTACCATGAAGGCTATAACATGTTTTTTAATGCCTAATGAAGGCGATATTAAAGTGGGAGGTATTTCTATTAAAGAAAATCCTGATGCGATAAAGAAAAATATTGGATATCTTCCTGAAAACAACCCGTTATATGATGATATGCCTGTTGTTGATTACCTTCATTTTGTAGCCGAACTGCATGGTATTCCCAAATCCAATATTAAAGATAAAATTCTTGAAATGGTAAATCTATGTGGTTTGGAAGGTGAAAAGCATAAAAAAGTAGGCGAGCTTTCAAAAGGGTATAAACAACGCGTAGGTCTGGCACAAGCCCTTATTCACGAGCCACAGGTATTAGTGCTTGATGAACCTACATCGGGTTTGGATCCGAACCAAATTATTGAAATAAGAGAACTGATAAGAAAAATTGGAAGGGAAAGGACTGTTATTTTAAGTTCGCATATCCTTGCAGAAGTTGAGGCTACTTGTGACAGGATTTTGATCATTAACAAAGGAAAGATTGTAGCCGACGGTACATCAAACCAGTTAAGAAAACAAGCACAAGGACGTGAAATACTTAAAGTAACTATTGAAGGAAGCGATTCCAATTCAATATACAAAGCCCTTCAGGAGTTGAAACAGGTAGAACTGGTTGATTTTATATCAAAAGGCGATTGTCAGTTTGAAGTCCAGAGCAAACCTGAAACCAGTTCCAGAAAAGATATATTTCAACTATGCGTTGATAAAGGGTGGTTTCTTACTGAATTAACTCCAACAGAAACCAAACTTGAAGATGTGTTCCGCGAACTCACAATGAATTAATTAAAAAACTATTAACATATGAAACAAATATGGATAATAACAAAGAGGGAGCTACGGTCATATTTCGACTCCCTGCTTGCTTATATTGTTATAATACTATTTTTAGGATTTACAGGTTTTTTTACATGGCTTTTTGGTGGAGATGTTTTCTTTAGAAAAGAAGCCAGTATGGATGTTTTCTTTAATATTTCGTTTTGGACATTATTTTTCTTTATACCCCTGCTAACCATGAGGTTAATTGCAGAAGAAAACCATTCTGGCACACTTGAGCTTATTTTAACCAAACCAATAAATGAATGGCAATTGGTTGTCGGGAAATTTCTTTCTACCATTTTGCTAATAGGAATTGCTTTGCTATTGACCCTTCCATACTATTTCACTATCTGGAGCCTTGGCCCCATTGATCATGGAGCTGTATGGACTGGTTATCTTGGATTATTACTCATGAGTGCAGCCTATGCAGCAATTGGAATTTTTGCAAGCAGTCTTACAAAAAATCAAATAGTTGCTGTTTTAATTGCTTTATTGATAACTATCTTTTTCCATTTGCTGTTTAGCCTTATTTCAAGTAACCTGAAAGGATTTCTCGGTGATTTGTTAAACTTTCTTAGTACAAGAACGCATTATGAATCAATCACCAGAGGTGTGATTGATAGTAAAGACTTAATATATTTTATCACTCTGACATTTTTAGGCCTATTCGGATCGGAGTTGGTAATAGCAAAAAGAAATGTTACTGAAAATTAAAAAATAAACGTATGAAATCAAAAACAAAAATCGTTTATACCATAGTATTTGTAGTTGGCATATTAATATTGATCAACTACCTGGCTAATAAAATCTTTTTCAGACTTGATCTAACCGATGATAATCGATTTTCATTAAGTCAGGCGACTAAAAATATAATAAAATCATTGGATGAACCGGTTACCATTACAGCTTACTTTTCGAAAAAACTACCACCAGACTATGCCAATCTTAGAAGAGATTTTAAAAATATGTTGACAGAATATCAAAACATATCTAAAGGCATGATAGTATACGAATTTGTGGATCCCATTGAAGATGAATCGGTTGAACAACAAATACAGCAGAAGGGCATTGTTCAGGCACAAATTAGTGGAAGAGAAAAGGATGAATTTAAGATACAAAAAGCATATATGGGGGCCGAAGTACAGATGGGTGATAACTCTGAAGTAATTTCTATTTTACAGTCAACCGAAGGCATGGAATATTTTCTTACAACCAGTATTAAAAAATTGTCTGTACAGGAAAAGCCAATGGTTGGTATATTGCAAGGCCATGGTGAACCCGGCCTGGATAAACTTTCCCATGTTTTATACGGATTAAGTGTATTGTATGAAGTGAAACCTGTAACTCTTACCGATTCAACCTCAGAATTAGATAAGTATAATGCATTGGCCATTGTTGCTCCTACTGATTCTTTTCCTAGTAGCCATTTACAACAACTTGATAATTTTTTAGCAAGTGGAAAAGGAATTTTTATTGCTTTAAACCGTGTCGATGCCGATCTAAATGCAACAGCATATGGTAAATCTGTGAATACCGGGTTGGAGACCTGGTTGCTTGACAAAGGGATTAGTGTAAACGACAATTTTGTTTTGGATGCAAGCAATGTGCCGGTTGGGGTTCAACAACAAGCTATGACCCCATTTGGGCCAGGTGTTGTAACCCGGCAGGTTGAATTTCCATATTTTCCGTTAATTACTAACTTTTCACAAAATCCGATAACTGCAGGATTAGAGCAAGTTATGTTTAACTTTGTAAGCAGTATCAACTTTTCCGGTGATAGTTCATTGGTCTTTACCCCTTTTGTCACATCATCTGAACATTCGGGAACCCAGTCAGCAGCTTCTTATTTTAATATTATGAAAGAATGGAGTGACAGTGATTTTCCCTTGTCAAATCTAACGTTAGCAGCTACTCTCGAAGGTAATATCAAGGGAAATACCGAGTCTAAGATGGTAGTTATTGCCGATGGAGATTTTCCACAAGCGTCGCAACAACAACGGCCTAATCCCGATAATATTAACTTAATGGTAAATGCAATTGATTGGTTATCGGATGACACTGGCTTAATAGATTTAAGGACAAAAGGAGCATCAAGGCGTCCGTTAAAGGAAGACTTATCCGATGGAAAAAGAATGTTTTTGAAATATTTTAATTTTTTGCTTCCAATAGTTATAATCATACTTATTGGAATTTTAAGATTTGAAATAAGAAGAAATCAACGAATAAAAAGAATGGAGGCTGGTTATGTATAGTAAATTTAATATAAAATTATTAGCAATTATTTTTGGAATACTGTTAATTCTTGTATTGGTAGTATACGTAAGAGATTCCAAAAAAGGTGAACGATCGTTCAGATCGGAAATTGTTGAAACAGATACATCAAAAATAACTTCTATTACTATTTATCCACAATCCGATAAAGAAAAGAAGATTGAACTGGTAAAAAATGGGGCTACCTGGCGAGTAAAGTCTGACGATAAAGTTTTTAGTGCTGACAAGGGAGTAATAAATAACATACTTGCAACGCTCAATGACATGAAGCCAAAACGGGTAGTTGCCACTCAAAAAGACCGTTGGAAAGAATTTGATGTCACTGATTCAACAGCTACACGTGTAAAATTATTTACTGATAAAAAACAAAGAGAGGAGCTGTATATTGGCAAGTTTAATTACCAACAGCCTAAAAACCCCAGTCCTTATAACTACAATCAGCGGGGAACAATGTCAACATACATAAGGTTGG
>CAZWGG010000022.1:0-19510 GCA_964633305.1 uncultured Bacteroidales bacterium | reverse complement strand
ACGTTTTCTTATCAAAGACTTTAAAAAATAGGAGTTTTCTGGCAGGCACTAGTTAGAAGATCAAAGTTCAGTCAAACTTATTTTTAACTTGCAATTAGCAATACATTATAGTTCGCAATATTTACCATCATTAGTAAGGTTTTTGCAAGGATAACGCCATGTCATATTATCGCCTTCAATTAATGAATCGGAAATTGTTGGTCCCCAGGTACCCGATGGATATCCATATACCTGGATTTCAGAATTGTCTTCCCAAGCCATTAAAATTGGATTTACAAATTTCCATGCTTCTTCAACAGCATCACCCCTGGCATACAGGGATGAATCTCCTTGTATACAATCAAGTAAAAGGCGTTGATAAGCTTCAGGTATTTCTGTTGTGGTTAAATCAGAATAATGAAAATCCATATTTACTTCCTGAACATTAAATCCAACCCCAGGTACTTTCATTCCTAATTTTAATAAAACTCCCTCATCGGGCTGAATACGCAGAATAAGCTGATTTTCAGAGTTAAATCGCCCTTCGTCAAAACAAAATAATTTGTGTGGTGTAGGATTAAAATGGATGACTATTTCAGTCACTCTTGTTGGCATCCGTTTCCCTGTTCTTATATAAAATGGAACACCTCCCCATCTCCAGTTATCAATATATAGCTTAATGGCTACAAAGGTTTCTGTTCGGGAATCTTTAGCAACTTCAGCTTCATCCCTGTATGCTTTCATTATCTTACCCCGAATTTTCGATTCGGTATATTGGCCACGAATTACATACTTTGAAACATCGTTTTTATCTATTGCCCTCAATGATTGTAATACTTTAAGTGTTTCGTTTCTTATGGCCGATGAATTAATTATGGTTGGTGGCTCCATAGCGACCAATGCCACTAACTGTAACAAATGGTTTTGCACCATATCACGTAATGTTCCCGAGTTATCAAAATAACCTCCCCTGTTCTCAACACCAATACTTTCAGCAGATGTAATTTCAACATGATGAATATAATTTCTATTCCACAAAGGTTCGAATATGCCATTTGAAAACCTGGTTACCATAATATTCTGTACAGTTTCTTTTCCCAAGTAATGATCTATCCTGTAAACTTGTTTTTCATTAAAATGCTTTAAAAGATATTGGTTCAATTGACGGGCAGATTGTAAATTGTAACCGAAAGGCTTTTCAATAATAATTCTTTTCCATCCATCAACTTCATTGTTTAAACCCTGTGAAGATAATCCTTCTGGAATAATTTTATACAAATGAGGAGGTGTTGCAAGATAAAAAATACAATTCGAAGGTATTGTATATTGTTCTTTAATATTTTGTAGCTTCAACTTTAGTTGGCTATATTCGAAAATATCACCTGTATTCAATGAAGTATAGAACAATTTCCCGATAAATCCATTATCTGATTTTGAATACTTGTCTGACTTAAATTCTCTTAATGCTTCTTCCATTTTGCCCCTAAAACTTTCATCAGACATTTTTGTCCTTCCTACTCCCAAGACAGCAAATTTCTCTGGTAAATACCCTTGACTGTATAATGAATAAAGTGCCGGAATGAGTTTTCGTTTCGTTAAATCGCCAGATGCACCTAATATAACAATAATATGATCACCTGTTATTTTCATAATTTATATTTTTAACCTATTGATTGCCATTCATTTTAACCTATTTACTGGATTTACCTGATCTCCCTTCTTTCACTTGCATTTACAAACAAAATATCACCTACTTTGTTGTAACCGGTAAATAATTCTTTATTATACTTGAGTTGTTCTTCAACAAAACCTACTACTGTTAACCCTGCGTCGGTTGAGTTATTGTTAATATATGTTTTGGCATTTACATTCTCGTTCATTCTAATTAATTCAATGTTGTTAGGAGCAATAGGTAGACGTCCGGTTTGAATTAATTCCAGTAAATGATTTCTTGTGGAATTAAATTCTTCTTCTTTACAAATATCGAAAATTTTAATTTTACCTTTTCTCCAACTTGGATGCCCTAGAATAATATAACTTAAAAGAATCATTAAATTTGAATTTTCAATATCATAACTTTTAATCCATACATGTATTCCATTTTTGAAGTATATCTGTTTTCTTGCAGAACCAAGTACACATATATCAAGATTTCCGGCTTTTGCAAGAGGTATATTTTCAGCTATTTGTTGAAGATTAGCAGTATCTTCTTTATCAAATTCAAAAATCATCATGTTGTTCTCCATGCCAGAAATACTCGGAAGCTGTATAATTTGAGCTATTGCCGAAGTGTATGACGGAGAGATCAAAGTATCGAGATAAACATTGCTTTTCTCATCAACCAAATCAAGTAATTTGTTTAATGTAACTTTCGAAATTTCATGGGACGACTTTGAATAATAATCTTCTATTAAATGAATATAAGTCCCGAAACCATATTTATAAGCAATCCAGTCAAGCAATTTAAGCGCTTTACTGCGTTTAAAAGAGGCCCCTGATACACAAACAGCTGATGGTCGCCATTTACTTTCATCGGAATTTTTTTTAGATTTTTGAATAAATACCTGGATATTCCGGCTTAACTGGAACATTGCTGCCTGAAAAATGTCCTGCATTCCTCTTCGTTCACTATGAATACTACTAATTATACTATAAAGAAGCGCCATAATAACTATTGATGCAATTGCATAAGGAGTACTTATTTTAAACATCAACCAAACACACATTAGAAATCCGATTAATGAAATAAACCATCGCGATTTAAAAACAGGTCGATAAGATGGATCGGCTCCAAAGTGGTAAAGAAATGAAATTAAACAAATTGAACCATAAGTTACCATGAAAAACATAGAAATTACCTGGGCAACAGCATTTACGTTTCCTCTTGCAACAAAAATCAAAGCAATTATAGATGTTATAAGGGTTGCATTAAAGGGTTCGGCAGTCATGCCTTTTCCTTTAGCCATAGCACGATTTAATCTTTTAATGGGAATAGATTTATCTAAACCTAAAGCCTGTAATGTTCGTGGAGCAACCATAATAGAACCTATGGCCGATGAGATGGTAGAGGCAGCAAGTCCGAGAGGAATAAAAATTGTTCCATACTTAGCAATTTTTGCCATTATTAGTTGATCCTTAACAAGATCACCGGGACTGGCAGAAATAGTTAGTTTATAGGATATAAATATATACATGATCATTCCGGCTATTGTCGCAGTTATAGTTCCAACAGGTATTGATTTCCCGGGATTTTTCAAATCGCCTGATAATCCCACTCCAGCAGTCATTCCGGTAAATGCAGGAAAACATATAGCAAATACGGTGAAAAAAGAAATACTCATGTCGTTTGCCCCTAATTTAAATAAGTTTACTTCACTTACTTCGGAATAACCTGTTTGACCAATAAAAAAGAGGACCAATGACAAAAATAGAATTGCAATAACGATATACAACGCTTTAACTCCTATATTTGCCCCTTTCTTTAGTATAAGATATGATAATCCAAGCATTGCAGGGATACTAATAACCTGTCGGGGAAGATCTATATCAAACTTATTATTGATAACATCAAACAATGGAGAAAAAGCTTCGGTAAATGCAATAACATAAAATGCTACACTAATAGCTTGGGATAAATAAAGAGCTATACCAATTGTGGCGCCAATATTTAACCCAAAAGAGCGTGAAATAATAAAATATTCCCCTCCACCCTCAACTCTTTGGTTTGTAGCAATTTCAGAAATTGCCAAAGCAGTTGGAATAGTTACAAGGTGCCCGAGTAAAATAATTCCTAATACACCAATATAACCTAACAAACCAACAGCATAACCAAAACGCAGAAATAATATCGCCCCAAGAATGGTAGAAATAGCTGTAAAAAATACAGGTGCAGTTCCAAAAGTTTTTTTCTTTTCCTCTATTTTGTCCATTAGTATACCTTCTTTAATAGCCTACTAATTTAGGAAAAAGTACTTGAACTTATAAAGCATGTAATATCAATTTGGGTAGAAAAAATTTCTGGTATCTTTATCCCTAACGGTTATTAACACGTTTTGTTTTATTTCGGCCTAATATTTGTGTATATTTGAAACTATAAAAAACTAAAATTTATTATGTGTAAAATTATTGGTTTAACCAGCACATTTTTATTCTTTTTTACAATAGCTGTATGTCAAAATAACATAAAAGATACTTTAACTAATGATAAAGTAAATATTGATACTTCAGACTATTTTCCAGGTGATTTAAATTATAATCTTATAATTGCCGCGAACAATGGTTACACCAAAGAAGTTTTACGATTACTAAATAAAGGGGCAGATATAGATGCCTCAATACATGAAGGAATAACCCCGTTAATGTATGCAGTTCAGGAGGGTTATATTGACGTTGTTAAAATATTAGTATTAAACGGGGCAGATATTAACAAAAAACCATATAATGGTATTAGCCCTTTAATTAGTTCGGTTATTAACAATAATCTTGAAATTGCAGAATATTTGATACGTAACGGGGCAGATATAGATCAGCCCGATTTTTCGGAAGTAACACCTTTGATGTATGCCATAGCCAATGGAAATTTGACCATGACAGATATACTTTTATACTATGAATGTGATTATTCAAAAAAAGATATACAGGGTATTGATGCGTTAAGTTTATCGGCATATCTGGGTTATATTGAAATAACCAGGTTATTACTTCAAGTTGGGGCTGATGTTAACACTACTGATGATAATGGGAATACCCCTCTGCATATTGCCGTTCAAAATGGTTTTATTGAAACTGCTGATTCATTAATTGAGCATGGGGCAAACCTTGAATTACAAAATCGTTACGGGTACTCACCACTTGCCATAGCCGTTGAAAACAATGATATTATGATGAGTAAGTTCTTGCTTAATAAAGGAGCTGATCCGAATAAGCAGGTTTCTTCTTCACTTAATCCGTTGACTATTGCAATAAACAACAGGAATGATTCCCTAAAAACATTATTGCTTGAAAAAAATGCAAAAAGAAACTGGCTGCCCAGTTTCTACAAATATAACCTGGGAACATATATTACCTGGAACATTAGTGATTTCTTATGGGGATTTGATTTCGGCATATCAGACAGGAAATACAATTTTGACTTGGTAGCTGATTATAAGTTTAGGCCATTTGCCATACGTGTACTTGAAAAAGAAAATCCAACCACCTATTATCAATATTGGGAAAGGAGGGCTTTTTTTTCGTTGGGTCTTGACAAAAAGTTTATTGTTATAAAAACAAATAATTATAATTACGGGTTAATATGTGGAGTAAAGGAATCGTTAACTTTTGGCAGTTACAGGGGAACAAAAACAAAACCAGACATAAGTATTCTAACCGTACCAAGGATAGGGGTATTATTTGCCAGTAAAAGCTTTACTGCAAAATTAGCATACGAATATATGAATCTGAATCTTTACAAAGTAAAAACGGGCTGGATTAATACGTCTTTTTCATTTAATATAAACAGAAAGAAAAATTTTAATCATCCAACAAATATTAATTGGTTATGAAATTCATGCTGCTCATCACAAACGTGATTACAACTACAAGGCCAGTTAACATAATAATTAAATTAGTTAGGTTTAGCTTTTCTAACCTTTTCAATATATATAACCTTAGTAAAAAAATAAAACTTAACTTGTATGAAACTATACATTCTGCAAATTATTATAAGCCTATTTTTGGTTTTAATACTATATTCATGCCATGAGAAAATATTTACTTCAGATGTTGATTGCGAGTATTGTTATTCAATCAAGCCTGATAGTGTTGATTTGGTTGTATCACTAACCTACAATGATACTTATGATACAATACCATTAGTTGTTTATAAAGAAGTAGTTGGTGAAAACAATATTGAATACATTGATACTGCCTATGGTGACACTTATTATTTACTGGTACCTGTAAATGCCAAATACTCAATAAAGGTGGAATACAAAAAAGATTCAATAACTACCTATGCTATTGATGCAACTAAGGTTAAAATTAAACGAGTAAGCGATGCTTGTGATGAAGTTTGTTGGGTAATAGAAAATGAAGAAATGGATTGCAGATTAAAATATGAATGAAGTCTTTTTGACTTCATTCTATAGAGAGAAACAATATTGTTTATCACTCCATTTTTATTTGTTATTGAACTAGTTTAATGTCAATTATTGAATTTCCCACTTTATTGTCTTTGAACCTAATAAGTATATCATAAAATCCTGTTTTGTTACAAACAAAGCTAAAATTTTCAAAATATTTCTCATCCATAAAATTTGTTAATACTAACTTATCTGCATCTAATATTTCAAATACTGCTTGTCCGGCAAAATTTTCAATATGGTTAGTTATTGCAAAATTATAAGTCACTCCTTTGTTGAACTTTATAGTCATAAAATATTCATTCTCATAATCAATATCACTAACCCTTTCGAGTTTGAATTCGATTTGTCTCAGAAATATCTCTTTTTGTGAAAATGCATTTGAATCACAAAAAAACAACAAAACTGAAAAAATAAATATTTTTACGAAAAACTGCTTATTAAATAATTTTTTCATGACTTATACAAAATAAGTTTAATCCATTAAGAAAAAAGTTATTTATTCATATGTTTTTAAATCCATCCATTCAAAATTTGTGTCAAGTAAAATCAATTTAGCCTGTTCTGAAATGCGTTTAAGGTTAGATTTAGCCAAATTATTAATTAATGCGTGAATTTTTGATTTATAAACTTTTTTCGTTAGCCCTATACACTTTGTAGTACCATTTCTAATATAAAAAAGTGCCTTTGCCTGCCTTTTTTCGTCGGTACCACTAAGAGCATTTATAAGTTCATTAATTCGTTGCCAGTTATTTGATTGTAACCTCCACCATTCTTCAACTTCCTGAATACTTAATTTCTTTATTAAATCACGTTTTTCTTCATCTGTTAGATTTTGTAACTTTTGCCTGTTTTGTGAATTATTATAATATTTTGGGAAATTAAACCTTATAAAATCGTTTAACCGGTCGGGTTCAATATGAATGCCGCTAAATCCAAAATTCTGAAAAGCCAAATCCTCTATTAACCAACCTGCCCTAATATCAATCTTATCAATATCATAATCAATAATTTTTCCATGACCAAAAAATCGTTCAGCACCAGGATATATTAAATCACTAGTATTAATAAGCTTTGCTTCTGAATTTTGCTTTAAAAGATCTATCAAACCAGGAATACTAAGACCTTCATAATTTTCAAGATTTTCTTTAGCTTTCAAAACAGTTGGCCAATTTGTAGATTGAAAATCCAGTAAAAGTTTATCAACGTCCTTTGCCTGCCCGATACTTTCGGAAATCATAAAATAGATTAGTAATAGAATACAGCCAATTCTTTTCATAGTTAAATAAATTCATTTATGATTAAAATATACTTAACCCGAATAATTCATGAATAACAAAATTTATAAATAATACAGGTTATATTATAAAGATAATAAATTAATATTTTACACACTAAAAAAAATACCATATAAAAAAAGAATAGACTATGAATTCTTACTTAATAGATACAATTCTAATGTGCACAAAAAAGTAAAAAAAACAATCTTTTAAATAAGTGATTTATATTAAAAATGTAATACTTAAAGAAATAAATGAAAAGACCTATATGCTATAGATTAGGTTCAAATAAAAAAAAATGTAAATTTTTTTTTATATTGCAATAATATTTTTACATTTGAAGCGTATTAATACACGAAATTCATTCTATTATATTTAAATTACCTATTTGATTGTAAAAGAAATTTTCTATTACAAAAGATAAACAAAGAAAATGTCTATTTCACTTTTAGAATAGATAGAAGGAATTTATGATAGAAAGGTTATTTAGATTTACACGCAGATTTTGATTTAGGTAGGTTTCAGGTACTAGTTTAGCTGTCAATAATAAATTTTTGCTAATTGACGAGGCGTAGCTTTACTTTATCATAAACTATAGTACTTTAATAGTTTATAATATATGATTTATTTGGAGTTAATATGAATAAAAATCTTACTGAAAAAAATAACCTTTTTAAAATTAAGTATGATAGAAACCAAAAATGAATTCTTAGAAATTACATCAATTCATTCCAAAAAGTTTCATAATATCAAAAGTAATATATATTCTATTATATATTCAATTCATTTTAACAGCCCATATAAAGTAACTATTGATTTTTATACGTAAATATGTAATAATTATTATTTTCAATTATATCAAATTACTCTAAATCAATTACTCATGGACATAATCTCAGATAATCAACTGCTCACAAAATCTAATGATAAGAATATTCTTATCCAATTCAAACTATCACAGGCAAATAAAACAAATTGGTATGTATTTTACACTTGTCCGAGAGCAGAAAAGATAGTGTATCAGGAATTACTAAAACGGGAATATGATGCATACCTTCCATTAATTAAGACAATTCGTATTTGGAAAAATCGTCAAAAAAAGAAAATTGAATTACCTTTATTTCCAAATTACATATTTGTAAATACTCAAAGGGCAGAATTGTACAACATTGTCAAATTGCCGAAAGTAGCAACTTATATTTCTTGTGGTAATACCCCTTCAATAATTCGAGAAAAAGATATAGAAATAATCCGGAAAATGCTTACTTATGGCCAATCAATTTCAATAAATAGTGAATTTACAGAAGGCGATAAAGTAAGAATTATACATGGTCCATTAATTGGTCATGAAGGTATTTTAATAAAACAAAAGGGTAAAACAAGATTTGGAATCAAGCTCAAAGAAATAAACCAATCTGTTTTTGTTGATATTTGTGTTTCTTCTATTGAGAAGTTAGTTTAAAATAACCCTTAAAATATCTGAATAAAAATCATATTTTTCAGATATCATCTTTTATCGTGGGGCACATTTTCAATTCTTTCTCTGTGTATCTCTGTAGTAATTTTTCTGTGCCTCTCTGCTTTGGCAGACGAAGATAGCCCCATGATTATTTATAAATAATTTAAAAAACATCTTTTTTAAATTAAAATGTTTTTTTTGCATTAATATGATTTTTTAACAATTCCATAAAAAAGTAAGTTATGATTCTGATTCAAGGTTTGTATATGTATTATCCTATAGAAAAACGTTATATAGACTATATACTAAAACCGTTCTCAAACGAAAAATTTACCGCGTTAAATGATATTAACCTTACTATTAATCAAGGTGACAGAATTGCTTTTTTAGGTCCAAATGGGGCAGGAAAAACTACATTTTTAAAATTATTAGGAGGACTTTTGTATCCTTCAAAAGGACGTGTTACAATAAATGGTTATGATATTATTAAACAAAATTTAATGGCCAGAAAAGATGTCGGCTTTGTATTAAATGAAGAAAGAAGTTTTTACTGGCGGTTAACGGGAAGAGAAAATATGGAATTTTTTGGAAACTTGGATAATATTTTTGGGAAACAACTAGATACCAAAATATCTCATCTTTTAAATTTAGTTGGTTTAAATGGTAGCGGAAATAAAAAAGTTGCGTCGTATTCATCAGGAATGAAGCAAAGGCTCGCTATTGCCCGGGGACTAATGACAGATCCTGAAATATTAATATTAGATGAACCAACCCGAACAATTGATCCTATATCTGCAGAAGAGATAAGAACAATAATAATGAAAAAAATCCATGAAAAGAAAAAACGGACATTACTAATAGCGACTCATAGTTTGGAAGAAGCCAAATATTTTTGCAACAAAATTTGTATAATGAATAAGGGAACCGTGTTGTTATATAAAACTGTAGATGAAATATTAAGCAAATACAAAAATCTTTCAGAATGTTACGTGGCTTACCTAAAACAAAAACAACATTTAACCTATTAACAAATATCATTCAAATTAAAGCATTTCTAGTTAAGTAAAACAATTAAACATGATACATTACAAAGCCGTCTCATTTATAAAAAAAGATTTCAGAATACAAATAAGCTATAAAGTTGCATTTATTTTAACAATTATTGGAGCACTATTTCCAATTATATCATATTATTTTATTGGTGAGTTAATGCAAGGCCACCATCCTGTTAGCTTGGAAAAATACGGAGATGATTATTTCTCCTTTGTCTTAATAGGGACATCTTTTGCCAGCTATTTTACTTTAGCAATTAATACATTTTCAACCTCAATAAGAAGGGCTCAAATGGCTGGTTGCCTTGAAGCAACACTCGGATCACAAACCGATCCAAAAACAATAGTATTTTTATCATCTCTGTATAGTTTCTTTTTTGCCTTGGTCGTTCTTATAATAAGCTTTTTAGTTGCTTCAACTCTTTTAGGTTTTAGTTTCTCCAGCATAAATATCATTTCATGCATTGTTTCACTTATTTTATCGTTATCTGTGTTTATTAGTCTTGGTGTTTTATCTGCATCTTTTACAATCGTATATAAACAGGGGGACCCTATACAAGCAATTTTTACTGCATTAAGCACACTTTTGGGAGGGGCTCTATTTCCGGTTGCTCTTTTACCAGGTTGGCTAAAAGTAATATCTTACATCATTCCCATTACCCATTCCTTAGAGGCAATGAGACTAAGTATTCTGCAAGGTTATACTGTTAGTCAATTATCAGAACAACTAATTATTCTAGGTGGAGCAGGATTAATTCTTTTACCATTTAGTTTAAAAGTCTTTGAATGGTCCGTTGAGAAAGGGAAAAGAAATGGTACTTTAATAAGTTATTAGAAGATAAGCAAAAGTAAAATCTATACCAAAATAATTTAATGACCCTACAGTATGAAAAAAGAGAATGTAACAAATCAATCTAAAACAAAACTCAACTTTCAGGCCGAAACAAAGGAATTGCTGAATATCATGATCAATTCCCTTTATACCCATAGGGAGATATTTTTAAGAGAACTACTATCCAATGCCTCAGATGCATTGGATAAATTTCATTTTCAATCATTAACAAATGATAAATTACTTAAAGATGACACAGAATTACAAATTACATTGGATGTAAATAAAAAAAATAAAACACTCACTGTTTCCGATAATGGAATTGGTATGACTTATGAAGAAGTAATAGATAACATTGGAACTATTGCAAAATCAGGATCAAAAGCATTTGTTGAGACATTGAAAAAAGCAAAATCTGAAAAAAATATCGATTTAATTGGAAAATTTGGAGTAGGATTTTATTCATCTTTCATGGTAGCTGAAAAAGTTGAATTATTTACAAAAGCAGCCGGAGACAAATCAAATGAAGGAGTAAAATGGGAATCAAAAGGTGATGGAACTTTCTCAATTGAAAAGGTTAAGTTGAAAGATAAGGGGACAAAAATAATATTACACTTACGCAAAGATTGTTATAAAGCAAACGACCCTACTGAAGATTTTTCTAATCAATATACCATACAAAATTTGGTTGAAAAATATTCAAACTATATAAAATATCCAATCCGAATGGATTTTTACAGGGAAGAACATCCAAGAGATAAAGATGGGAAAATTATTGAAAATACTGAGCCTGAGACTATAATAGATAATAAGGTTCTAAACTCAATGACACCCATTTGGAAAAAAAATAAAAACAACTTAACTACGGAAGATTATTTTCAATTCTATAAACATCATTTCCATGACTGGAATGAATTTGCCGATGTAATACATTTTACAATGGAAGGAAAAGTAGAATTTACTGCACTTCTGTTTATACCTTCAAAAGCATCCTCAGATTTGTATGATAAAGATTATTCAAAAGGTGTTAATCTTTATTGCAATGATGTATTTGTAATGAAAGATTGTAAAGATTTATTACCTGATCATTTGCGCTTTGTTAGAGGATTGATTGATTCTCCCGATTTTTCATTAAATATTTCAAGGGAAATACTACAACATGACGCCCAGTTGAAGATAATTGGTAAAAACTTAGAAAAAAGAGTATTGGATTCCTTAAAAAAACTATTAAAAAATGACAGGAAAAAATATGATGAAATGTGGCAAGAATTTGGAAAAGCAATTAAAGGGGGAATTTATATGCAATATAAAAACAAAGAAAAACTACAAGACTTACTGCTATTCAATTCATCACATATTTCAGACGGATTGACAACACTTAAAGAATATCTTGAAAGAATGCCTGAAGGGCAAGATGAAATATTCTATGCAGCAGGGAAGGATATGGATACAATAAAAAGAATGCCGCAATTAGAAATTTTCAGGGAAAAGAACATAGAAACACTGTATTTTACTGATAAAATAGATGAATTTCTTACACAAAATCTGGATGAATATGAAGGTAAAAAACTGATTTCTATAACCCGTGAAGATTTTAATCTTGACAAAATCACTGAAAAAGATTCCAAGAAAAAAGAAAAAACAAATGACAACCAAGATAAAGAATCGGAAAAAAAAGTTGACGAACATAAAGATTTATTAAATACAATAAAAGAACATTTAGGAGAAAAAGTAAAAGAGGTAAGATTAAGTAAACGATTAATATCAAGTCCTGTATGTTTGGTAAACAGCAATTCGGGAGTCACTTTCAACATGGAACAGTTACTTAAAGGAGTAAATCAGCCTACTGCACCGGCAACAAAAATTTTAGAAATCAACCCCGATCACAAATTATTTTCTGTAATGCAGAAAATATATTCAAATGATAAAAATTCATTAGAAATGAAAAACTGTAGTGAAATTCTATACTATCAGGCTATGATGATGGAAGGATATGAATTGGATAATCCGGTTGATTTTTCAAACCGAATAAGCGAATTACTGGTATCGGCTTATTCAAAATAAAACATAAAAACCACTAAAGTCATTTAAAAAGTATCAATAATAAACTTTGTAAATTATGGAAACAACTGAAAATTTAGTAAAACTTGAAGTCTTTCATAAAGCCTATAATCTTGACAAGAAGGATAACTTAACTGAGTTACCTACTGAAAAAGCAATCTTTGGCATTTTTGCCATAGTAAATGAAGAGCCAATAAATTGCAGGTATATTGGAGAAACAGAAAACTTGCAGCAAAGCATTAGGGATTTATTTGAAAACCCACAAAGCGAAGGAATGAAAAAATTTATGCAAGGTCCATGGATACAAATGTTGGTTTACGAATTACTGCCTGATTCTGGTAGTGAAGATAGAAAAAAATTAGTTGAAGAATGGACACAAAAGCATGAACCAAAGATTGATGAAGAAGGAGAATATCCTGGATATTACGATTATTAAAATCTACAGAGGTATCGACTATTATTAACGTTGTGTTATTAAAGCATTGTTTTTATTTCTACCATGTTACCATAAATACAACTAGTTTTATTACCACAATATAGTAGGTTTCAATAAATAATTACTGCAAATAAAATTATTTACCAACTCAATAATTAATGGGTAACCCCAAACCAATATTCTTATTAGGTGATAGCCAATTGCTTTTTTGGAAAGATAAAAAAGGATTGTTTTTAAACAAAGTTGAAAATTACCTTGATAAGAACAAAAAAATAAAGAACACAAAAGCCGCTTATATTGGAGCTTCTAATGGAGATGATCCTGCATACTTTGATATTTTTATAGCTGCGATGGAACAAATAGGTATCAAAAATTGCAGAATGGTTTCTTCAAAACCTGATACTTCAGATTTTGATTTTCTAGATCTGGCTGATTTAGTCCTACTAGCTGGTGGAAATGTCAAAAAAGGATGGGATATTTTTGTAAGAAATGAATTCGATAAAAAAATAATAACCAAATATTACGATGGCTCAATTTTAATTGGTGTATCAGCAGGTGCTGTGCAAATAGGGCTGAATGGTTGGGATGGGCATGGTAATACCAAGGAAAATATAATGGATACCTGTAAAATTATTCCTTATATAATTGATGCTCATAATGAACAAAATGAATGGAAATGTTTAAAAAAGGCTGTAGAATATACCGGAGAGTATTCCAAAGGATTTGGTATTCCTTCCGGCGGTGGTGCTATTTTTTATCCTGACTGGTCAATTGAAGCAATTAGGCACTCATTGATCGAATTCTTTGCAGATAAAGATAAAATTAGAAAATCATTGATATTACCACCTCAAGATAATGATATATATAGTAAAAAAGAATTAAAAGAAAAGAAAAAAAATTGACAAATATTTATAACATAGATTATTTAACTTAAAATTTTATAAAAATGGTACAAATTGGAAATGTTCCGGAAATTAAAGCTGTAAAAAAACATCTTGATGAATTAAAAGAAAAAGGTCTTGTAAAGGATTGGGAACTTCCGTATGAAAATATTTTAACAAGACTAACCGCTGCAATCTTCTTCTTAACACCCGCAGACGAGTCAAAATTAGAAGAAATATGGAAAGAGTTGGAAGTACATAAAATGTTACAATATCGCTTGAATGAAGAAAAAAAACTTTCTCAACTTGAATGGAGAGTGGAGTTTAATAAAGGTTTTGAATTGTAAAAAAATATACAACACCAGTATAATACTTGGCTCTAAGAAAAACAAATCAAATAAATTTTATTAAAAACCATTAACTAAATAATAAAAAATCATGGAAAAACAATTAAATGATTTAGTAGAGCGCTTAACCAAAGAACATGAAGTAGAATGCGCCCGTCCGGAAAAAACTGCCGAAGCATTAAAAGAATGCATTGACAGAGATTATGTTCATGTTATGTTTAAAGCTACGGGTACTGAATTAGGCATCCAATTATATCGTTCAGAATGTAATTTTGACAAAGCAGACTTTGAGAATGCAAAAGGAAACCTGCATATAACAGGCGGGCTTACCTTAAACTACGACAAAGTAAAATGTGTTGCAGATATTGACTTATCAACTTGTGAAGGGAAAGGGTATCTAATCCCGGTCAGTGATGAAGAATATAAAGAAATAATGGGTAATTCAGAAGAAGAAAATGAAAATTAGTTTAATAGCATAGATAGGCAAAAACAAATTATAAATATTAACTTTCTATGAGCAGCAGGATTAAACTCTTTTGTTTTCCATACGCAGGCGGATCAGCAGTAATTTATAACCAATGGAAGCAATATCTTGATTCAACAATTGAAGTTAGGCCAATAGAATTGGCTGGAAGAGGAAAACGAATAAATGAACAATTATATAATGATGTTCCTGAGGTAATTGAAGACGTCTGGAATATTTTGAAAAATGAAATAAATAATACAAAGTATGTCTTTTACGGACATAGCATGGGTGCAATGATAGCATACGAGGTGGCTCAAAGAATGCAAAAATATAATTACCCTAAGCCTTTACACATCTTTTTCTCAGGCAGGAGTGCGCCTCATGTTAAAAGAGAAGACGAAAAAAAATATCATCTAATGCCAGAGGACAAGTTTAGAAAAGAAATAATTGAACTTGGAGGTACTCCTCCTGAATTTTTTGAACACCCTGAGCTTTTGGAGGTATTTCTTCCTCTCCTGAAAAATGACTTTAAACTTTCAGAAACAAACACACATAATGGGGAAATTCAACCTTTAGACATAAATATAACAATTTTCCTTGGTAAGGATGATGATTTAACTTCCGAACAATGTGATGGATGGAAAAAGCATTCAACTAAACTATGCTCGATTCACTACTTTGAAGGTGGCCATTTTTTTATACACGAAGAAACAGAACAATTGATAAAATTAATGAATACTACCTTAACTACCTTAACTACCTAAACTAAATGAAACTATTTGCAATCAGCGATCTTCATCTTGCCAACAAATCAAATAGAGATGCTTTGTTTGATCTATCATTTTACCCCGATGATTGGCTGATTTTAGCAGGGGATATTGGTGAAACAGCCGAATACTTAAAATTCGCACTTTCTATTCTTACTTCAAAATTCAAACAGATTATTTGGGTACCGGGCAATCATGATTTATGGACTTTTCCTCTTGATGAGTTCAATCTTAAAGGAGAAAAAAAATATAACTCATTGGTCTCTATTTGTAGAGACTTTAACGTTTTAACCCCTGAAGATGAGTATGCTGAATTTACAATTCAAAATCAACAATTCATAATTGCCCCAACTTTAACTCTTTATGATTACAGCTATCGACCAGAACATATTCCTTATGAAAAATCAGTTGATTGGGCTGCAGAATCAGGAGTTATATGCACAGACGAAGATTTGTTATTTCCAGATCCTTACCCTTCTATAGCAGAATGGTGTAGTTACAGGTGTGAATATTCTGAATCAAGATTAAATCAAATACCTTCAGAAATTCCTATAATACTTATAAACCATTATCCAATTATTGAAGAATTTGCACAACTATGGCGATTTCCAAGATTTACTTTGTGGTGTGGGACAAAAAGAACAGAAAATTGGATAAAAAAATTTAATATTGAAATAATTATTTATGGACATATGCACATTCGTTCATCAAAACAAAAAGAAGGAATACAGTTTGAGGAAGTATCATTAGGTTATCCGAGGGATTGGTATTCCCATAAAGGAATGGATTATTATTTAAGAGAAATTGTTCCTTGGGCTAAAGATAAGAATCAAGAATTAAATAATAAATACGTTCAAAAATACAAATAACCAATCTTGGAAAACAATAATTGTCTTTTTTGTAATTATGAAAAAAATCACGTGGCTAGGTCATGCTGCATTTAAGATAGAGATTGAAGAACAAACAATATTAATTGACCCTTGGATAAAGGGAAATCCAAAATCTCCTTTAAGAAGTTATAAAAATATCAATAAGGCCGACTTAGTATTAGTCACTCATGACCATGGAGATCATGGATTTAAAGATGCGGTGAAAATCTGCAGAAAAACAGGGGCTACCTTTGTTGGTGTTTTTGAACTTACAACCAAAGCCCGTTGGAAATTTGTCAAAAAAACAATTGGTGGAAATATTGGTGGCGAAATAGATATAAATGGCACAAAGGTGTATCTTACCCCAGCCTTGCACTCCTCGAGAGTTGCTATTCCTTGTGGTTTTATTGTAAAAACCAAGAATTTAACTTTCTACTATACCGGAGATACAGGATATTTCAGTGATATGGAACATCTTGGTGCATTGTACCCCATAGATATAATGCTAATTTCAGTTTGTCCAAACTTTATGATGGGAGTTAAAGAGGCCGCAGAGGCTGTAAAAAAAGTTAAACCTAAAATGGTGATTCCGTGCCATTATAACACATTTCCAAAACTTACTGCAAATCCTGAAGAGTTAAAAAAGCTTATAGGAAACACTGTACAAACAAATATATTGGAAATTGGTAAAACGTATGATTTATAATTATTGTAATTACATTTACAATTATTTGAAAATTATAATTATTCATTCATAATTAATAAACTATTTTAATAATAAAACCATGATTAAAACAGAAAAACTTACCAAAGTGTTCAGAACAGATGAAGTAGAAACAACTGCTTTGAATAATATTGATTTAGAAATAAAAGAAGGAGAATTCACTGCCATTATGGGGCCATCTGGTTGCGGAAAATCAACAATGTTGAATATATTGGGCTTACTTGATAATCCTACTGGTGGAAAATACTTTTTTAATGGTACTGAAGTATCCAGGCATAAGGAAAGACAACGCACTAATTTACGTAAAGGCAACATAGGATTTATTTTTCAGAGTTTTAATCTTATCGATGAATTAACTGTGTATGAAAATGTAGAACTACCTTTACTCTATATGAAAATACCGGCTTCTCAAAGAAAAAAACAAGTTAATGAAGTGCTTGAACGTATGCAAATTGCCCATAGAAGTAAACATTTTCCACAACAATTATCAGGAGGTCAACAACAACGTGTTGCTGTAGCACGGGCTGTTGTTTCAAATCCAAAACTCATCCTAGCTGATGAGCCTACAGGTAACCTCGACTCAAAAAATGGTGAAGAAGTAATGAAAATGTTAGAAGAATTAAATAAGGATGATACAACAATAGTTATGGTAACACACTCTCCATCACATGCTGAAAGAGCTCATAGGGTCATAAATTTATTCGATGGAAAAATTGTTACAGAAAACGTTCAAATTTAAATCTCTATTACTTTCGAATAACAATTACTTTGATTGACATTTATTATACCCGATTTAAGAGACAATTAGATAAGTCGCTGTTTAACAAATACTTAAAACTTATTCCTAATGAACTGAAAGAAAAAAATTCAAGATATATGCGCTGGCAAGACCAACATTCTCATTTATTTGGTAAGTTATTGCTTCTTGAAGGACTAAAAAAATATAATTATTCAGAAGATGTATTATATCGACTTCACTACAATGAATATTCGCGGCCTTATTTAACTGGTAATATTGATTTTAACATATCTCATTCAGGCCAATTTGTTGTATGTGCTATAGGTAAAAGTGTGAGGCTTGGCATTGATATTGAAGAAATTAAAAATATTAGCTTTGACGATTTTGAAAAAGTAATGACAAACGAACAATGGGAATTAATTAAAATCGCTGATGACCCATTAAAAATGTTTTTCAAGTTTTGGACCATTAAAGAAAGTGTAATAAAAGCTGATAGCAGAGGATTATCAATTCCTTTGTTAGATATTAAAGTAATCGACAATAAGGTAAGTTATGAAAATAATACCTGGTATTTGCAAGATTTATCTTCAATTCATGAAAAATATTGCGCGTGTTTGGCTATTAATAAACCTAATAGCAACTTGAGATTTCTGGAAATTAACTATAATTCATTAATAAGCTAAGTATTTCATGCTATATACATTACCATTTTAATAATCGTACATATTCGAACAAGTATTGTATGATATTCATACATCAAATATATTGATGAAATAGTGCGCATATTATAAAATTCTCATAATAAATATTTTATATTGTACGGTATGATTATTGATCATAAGGTATGACTTTTTGTTAATCAAAGTGTAACTATTAAATCCCACTATCATCATGAATGGAATGGATAAACAGATTGAAAAAAAGAGTTGGATAAGAAGAAATCTTCTTTATGTCGTGTTAGGTTCAATTGTATTTGGATTTATATTTTATCAAATATTCTTTACTGACCACAGCTCTAAACTCAATGTAGAAATTGACAAGATAACAATTGAAAAAGTTAAAAAAGATTTGTTCCAGGACTATATTGCCGTTATTGGAACAGTTGAACCTTTAAAAACTATTTATCTCGATGTTACCGTTGGAGGCAGGGTTGAAGAAATATATATTGAAGAAGGAACAATGGTTAATAAAGGCGATATTATTTTGAAATTAAGTAATGATAACCTTGTTTTAGAAATTTCAAACAATGAAGCCCAGGTAGAACGTGCGATAAACGACCTTGAATCAATGAGGGTAAACCTTCAAAACCAGAACATCAATAATAAAAACAGGCTTATCAGCTTATATTACGATATTCTTCAGCTTGAAAGATTATATAAGTATAATCAAAAATTGGTTGAAGGAGAGCATATTTCAAAAGAGGAACTTGAAATATCAAAAGAAAATTTTGAAAGAAACACAAAGGAATAGGAAATATTAAAAGAAAAGGATGCTCA
>CAZWGG010000021.1:0-19553 GCA_964633305.1 uncultured Bacteroidales bacterium | reverse complement strand
TTTTTTTAAGAAAAAAAATTAACGAACATCATTTTCTTATATTGAAATATTTAGTATTTTCCACCTCTGTATGGGAAGAATTATCTCAATATGGCTGTTTTTCAACCTATCAATTACATGTTTTGCTTTACATGCACAAGAAAATCAAGTTGATAGTTTAAACGAATTACTTAGCACTAATCACACGTATAACAAAATAAAAATTTTAAACCAGATAGGCGACTATTATGTGGTTGACTCTCCTGCTTTGGCTTTCAATTATTACAGTAAAACATACGATATTGCCCGTCAATTGAAAAATGATACGCTTTTAGCAGATTCATATAAAAACATGGGGTTTTCCAAATTAAAAACAAATGATTACCTGGAAGCAAAAAAGTATCTTATCCAGGCACTTGATATGTATAAAAAATCTGTTAATGAGAATAAACTCGCATTTACATATAAACAACTTGGACTCGCCGAGTATTATATTGGCAATTATGAACAGTCCATGCGATATTATCAGATTGCATTAAAAAAATTTATTTTTTTGGAGAACCAACAGGAACAGGCCAATATATATCAAAATATGGGTATGGTGCATCATGACCTGGAGAATGTGGATGAAGCACTTAATTATTATAATAAGTCATTGCAAATTAATGAAAAACTTAATAATAAATTTCATATAGCAGGGTTAACCCAAAATATAGGATTACTATTTTTAAAAAAGAATGACTTAGATACGGCTCTCATATTTATGAAAAAGTCACTTAGGATTTTTAAGAAAATAGAGGATAAAAAGCATATTGGGGTTTCCATAAGTAACATTGGATTAATTTACCAAAATCAGGAAAAATACTCACTGGCTTTAGAGTATTATCAAAAATCATTAGAAGTATTTACTAAAATTGATTATCATCTGGGCAAACTATGGGCCTTACATAATATAGGATCATCCTATTCTGATCTTGGAGATTCTGATAAAGCACTTCTTTATTATCAGCAAAGCCTAAAACTATCACGGGTTAAAGATCATGTGCAGGGAATACTTGCTAATTATGAGGCTATTTCAAGTTTGTATTCTAATTTAAATGATTATGAAAAATCGTTATATTATTATAAATTATATGATGAGTTGGAAGATTCAGTAAGTTCTGCGGAAGCAAAAGAGAAGATAGCTGAAATGGACGTAGTGTATAAGATGGAACTACTTGATAATGAGTTGTCAAAAAAAGACATAGAATTACTGCATTTAAAAAGGCAAAAATTCATTTTTTTCATAGGATCACTTGTGCTATTAATTCTTCTTTTTGTTTCTATTATAGCTTATGTTCAAAAAAGAAAAATAGAAAAAGAACTGAACAAACACAAAAAAAATCTTGAAGATTTAATTGAACAAAGGACAGCTGAACTTAATATTGAAATTACTGAACGTAAAATTGCCGAAGAATCAGATAAGTTGAAATCAGCGTTTCTTGCAAATATGTCGCATGAGTTGAGAACGCCAATGAATGCAATAATCGCATTTACGAATTTTATTAAAGACCCGGACTTATCAAATGAAGAAAGAGAGGAATACATCAATTATATTACTACTGCAGGAGAAAGCTTATTACAATTAATTGACGATATTATTGATAGTGCCAAAATTGAAGCCCAACTTCTTAAAATTAACAAAACAGAATGCAATATAACACAACTTTTTATTGAATTATTTACAATCTTTTCAGAATTAAAGAAAAAACGAAATAAAGAGAATATCAAACTTATACTTAACCCTTCAAGTATTAAAAACAACCTAATAATAAAAACAGACCCATTACGATTAAAACAAATACTTACAAATTTGCTTGATAATGCACTAAAATATACCTTGGAAGGGAGTGTTGAATTTGGATTTGAAAGACTCGATGAGTATATTCGGTTTTATGTAAAAGATACCGGGATAGGAATTCCTAAAAAGAAATTTAAGTCTATTTTTAATCGTTTTTATCAAATTGATCAATCGGTTAAAAAACAATTTGCCGGAACTGGTCTAGGATTGGCGATTACAAAAAATTTAGTGAACCTTCTTGGTGGGGAAATATGGTTAGAATCAAAAGTAAGCTCGGGCTCTATATTCTATTTTACAATACCTTCTGATCATATCAATATAAAACCCCATCTAAACAAGAAAAATATAGAACTTTATGAAAAAAAGGCTTTTGATAGTTATGATTGGAATGGTAAAAAAATTTTGATTGCAGAAGATGAAGATCTTAATTATAAAATACTTGAGTCGGTACTTAAAAAAACTAACGCCAAAGTAATACGTGCTTCGAACGGAATAGAAGCCCTGAAGTTTATCCAGGAATATCATATTGATTTGGTTTTAATGGATATTCAAATGCCAAAGATGGATGGCTATAAAGCAACACAAGAAATAAAAAAAATAAACAACCAGCTACCTGTTATTGCTCAAACTTCTTTTGCTATGGAAGGAGAAAGGGAAAAATGTTTGGGTGCAGGATGCGATGATTATATGGCTAAACCCTTAAATCTTCATGAGTTACTTGCTAAAATAGATTATTATTTATAAAATTTTTGTGAGCTTAAGAATATGTTTCAGAACATCTGCAAACTATTTTTTTAAGAAAATAAACAAAATATAGTAAATATCTGTTAAATTAGCGTATGCAATTCAGTCTATCTACCAAACCCACATCAATCATATTTTTTAAGCTGGAGGATTACGTAAATTTCAGATAAAATGAGAAAGAAAGTATATTCCGTAATTATTGGAACAGGAAGTTATATTCCATCGAAAGTGGTTAAAAACTCCGATTTTTTGAAACATGAGTTTTTTGATGACAAAGGAAACAAGATATCCATACCGACAGAAGAGGTTATTAAAAAATTTGAAGAAATAACTGAAATTAAGGAAAGAAGGTATGTCGAAAATGATCAGGTTGCATCAGAAATTGCATACTATGCAGCAATAGATGCAATTAAATCTTCTGGAATTGATAAAGAAACGTTGGATTATATTATTATTGCGCACAATTTTGGCGATATACGGTCTGAAACAAGACAAACTGATATGCTACCAAGTCTTGCATCGCGTGTAAAGGAAAAACTAGGGATCAAAAATCCTAAAACAATTTCATATGATACACCCTTTGGTTGTCCCGGATGGTTGCAAGGTGTTATACAAGCCAACTATTATCTTAAGTCAGGTGATGCTAAAAGGGCGTTGATTATAGGTACAGATACACTCTCAAAAATCAGTGACCCACATGACAGGGATAGTATGATTTATGCCGACGGTGCAGGTGCGACGATACTAGAGGCTGTTGAAAGTGAAGAACCTGTTGGTATTTTATCGCATGTTACCCGGACCGATACCGACGGACAAGCTTATAACTTATGGCTTGGTAAGTCAAATAATCCAAAGTATTCGACAAATGAGCTGTTTATTAAAATGAACGGTCGAAAGTTATATGAATATGCCTTGAAAACCGGGAACAAAGTAGTTAAAGAAAGGTTGGACAAAGAATGATTAATGATAGATAATGTGAAAAAAATCCTTATTCACCAGGCTAACGCTAAGATGGATGCTGCTATTCTAAACAGGATTTTTAGATTATATAAACAAATAAAAATACCAAAACTTATTATGCCCATGACAATCTCTAAGCTTGGAAATTCTTCAGTAGCTACAGTTCCTACATTGCTAAACCTTATTTTGACAGAGAATCTTGAAGGGCACAAATTACTCCCTGGTAATATTGCTGTATTTGCCTCTGTTGGAGCAGGAATGAATATAAATTCTGTTATATACAAATTTCCTAGGTTCTAGTAACTTTTAACCTATTTCATTATAATAAATCGGAAATCTTTTTAAATTTAGGCACGAACAAGTGCATAACAAACCAGGCTACTATATAGGCTGAAGCACATACAATAAACATATGTGCATAGCCGGCCTCGATTTTACCTAGGTATGTAAAATGCTTTAATAACAGCCCTGCACTCCAGGCAATTAACATTCCACCGAATGCTCCTGCCATTCCACCAATTCCAGTCACAGAAGCAACCGCCTTTTTTGGAAACATATCCGATACGGTTGTAAAGATATTTGCCGACCATGCTTGGTGGGCAGCACAGGCTATTGCGATGGTAATTACTGCAAACCAAGTATTAATAGCGCCGAGTTTTGAAGCAAACAATACCGACAGAGGCAGAACTGCATAAATAAACATAGACGTTTTACGTGCCTTATTTACATCCATACCATTATTTATGAATTTCTTCGGAAGCCATCCGCCCAGTACACTGCCTATAGTAGAAATAGTATATACAATTGCAACAGCCAACGGCCAAGCTATAACCATGTCATTGTTTCCTTCTGCTACATGTCGTGCATTCTCTCCTTCAAGGAAAGCGGGCAACCAAAACAGATAGAACCACCAGACTGGATCGGTCAGAAATTTACCAAAGAAAAAAGCCCAAGTTTGCCTGTATTTGAGCAGTCTGAACCATGAGATTTTTTCTTTTTCTGTTTCTTTTGTAATTTCTTCGTCTTTATCGCTGTGAATAAAGTCATATTCTTCTTGCGTTAATTTCCCTTGATCAAGTTTTTCTTTTGGTGATTGATAGATGGCAAACCAGAATATCAGCCAAATAAGTCCGAAAGCACCCGTAAAAATAAATGCCCATTGCCAGCCCCAATGTATTGCAATAAAAGGAACAGTGAGTGGCGCAATAATTGCACCTACATTTGCACCTGAATTATATAAGCCAGTAGCCAGAGCACGCTCTTTTTTCGGAAACCATATTGCAATAGTTTTATTGGCAGCAGGGAAGTTACCCGACTCAGAGACACCTAATAACGCTCGCCAAAATCCAAATCCAAACGTATTCTTTGCAATGGCATGGCCCATAGCTGCTATGCTCCATCCTAACAATGCGACCCCATACCCCAGTCTTGTTCCTATCCAGTCAATCAAACGGCCAACGCCTAACATTCCCAATGCGTAAGCAATCTGAAAACTCATTACCACATATGAATACATCAATTCCTGGTTGGCTTTATCTGCACCGAAAATTCCGACTTGGGAGAGGTTAGTTTTCAGTAAACCCAACACATTCCTATCCAGATAATTTACAGTAGTAGCAAAGAATACCAAAGCACAAATTGTCCACCTATATTTTCCGATTTGTTTCTGTATTTCATTCATTAATTTATGATTTTAGAAGATTTCTATCTTTATAATTATGTTCTCAACTTTTTAACCAGAGCCATCACTCCTTTAACTCTTGAAGCTAGGTCATCATAATCTGATTTTAAAATAATATCTTTTGTAATCAGCTTCGATCCCACTCCTACACAATAAACTCCTGCCTTGAACCAGGCTTGCAGGTTTTCTTCAGTCGGTTCTACTCCACCCGTTGGCATTATACTTGTCCATGGCATAGGTCCCTTTACGGAAGCTACAAACTTTGGTCCACCTACCTGTGAACCCGGAAATATTTTAACTACTTCGGCCCCCAGCTCTTCAGCTTTGGAGATTTCCGATACTGATCCACAACCGGGCAACCAAAGAATTTTTCTGCGATTGCAAATTTTAGCCATATCTTCATTAAGAAGTGGGGAAACAATAAAATTAGCCCCCATTTGAATATATAATGAGGTTGTTGATGAATCTATAATCGATCCTACACCCATTATTAATTCTGGAAATTCTTTAATGGCATACTTGTTTAGTTCCGAAAATACTTCATGTGCAAAATCCCCTCGATTGGTAAATTCAAATACTCTAACACCACCACTATAGCAAGCTTTTACAACTTTTTTGCAGATATCGAGATCAGGATGATAGAAAACCGGGATTAAACCGGTTTGCTTCATTGTAATCGCTACTTCTATTCTATTAAATCTGGACATATAGTATTGGTTATGCAATAGATTGTATCGGTAAATATAAAAAAATATTTTTTATACTATAAATCGAATTTTGTAATTTGGTCTTTAATAATACTTCACGAGCTAAAAGTAAAAAAGAATTATTAGTTATCCTAAAATTACTTCTACGTGATGGCTATTTTTATTATCCAAAATTGGTATTAGTGTACCTTCAATCTTTTTATTATTTACAATAATCTTTTTTACACCTTTTGATACTTTATCAGGATTTCGAATAACAATGTTGTATTTTGCACCACGAAATATTCTATTTATAGTACAAGATTCCCAATTTTTTGGGATACAAGGATCAATTTTTAATCCGTCATAGTCCGGTTTTATCCCAAGAATATATTGTGTGATGGTATAAAAATTCCATGCAGCAGTGCCTGTGAGCCATGAGTTTTTTGCTTCTCCCGGTTTAAAAGCATCTTTCCCTGCAATCATTTGTGAATATACATAGGGTTCGGTTTTATGTAATTCACTGATATCTTCCAGGTAAGCCGGGGCAATTTTCTTGTAATATTCAAACGCCTGATCTCCATTTCCTAAAATAGTTTCGGCTATTATAATCCATGGATTATTATGGCAGAATATCCCGGCATTTTCTTTGTATCCTTCCGGATAGGTAGAAATCTCTCCCATATTTATTTTGTAATGGGTAAAAGCAGGATTATTGAGCACTATTCCGTACTTACAGTCTAATCTTTCTTTTACCGATTTTAATGTTTGCAGTGCTTTCCCATCTTCTGTACCAATACCTGCCATAATACAGATTCCTTGCGTTTCAATAAAAATTTGCCCTTCATCGTTTTCTTTACTACCTATCTTTTTACCGTAATAATCATAAGCCCTAAGGAACCATTCACCATCCCAACCATGTTTGTTAATTGCATCTATCATGTTATTTACTTGTTTCCGGGCTTCTAATGCTTCATTTGTTTTTTCAATTCGTTCACAAAGTTTTATGAACTCATTACCGTAAAGTACAAACATGCCAGCAATAAATACAGATTCAGCTTGTCCTCCTTGTTTATTTTCAGTAGTTTGGAAAGATTCATCAGGATTTGTGGAGAAGCAGTTTAAGTTTAAACAATCGTTCCAGTCGGCTCGACCAATTAAAGGTAAGCCATGTGGTCCCAAATTATTTACCACATGGTTAAACGAAACCATCAAATGTTCGAACAGGCTTTTTGCTTTACTTTCATCATTATCAAAAGGAACCTGTTCTTCCAAAATTGAAAAATCTCCGGTTTCTTTTATATATTCGGTAGTTGAAAGAATTAACCAAAGCGGGTCATCATTGAAATTAGATCCTATATCGGCATTTCCCCGTTTTGTTAAAGGTTGATATTGATGATATGCACTTCCATCCTCAAATTGTGTGGCCGCTATATCCAGTATTCTTTCCCTTGCCAGGCCGGGTATAAGGTGTAAAAAACCTATTAAATCCTGGTTCGAATCCCTGAATCCCATTCCGCGTCCTATTCCCGATTCAAAATATGATGCACTCCGTGACATATTAAAAGTTACCATACACTGGTATTGGTTCCAGGTGTTAACCATCCTGTTAAGCTTCTCGTCAGGATGTTCAAGTTGATAAACAGACAATAAATCATTCCAGTAATGTCTTAATTCTTCTAAGGCATTTATTACTTTATCTGAATTGACAAACATATTTATCATGTCATGGACCTTTTCTTTATTGATGACACCAGGAGCAATAAATTTCTTATCATCAGGATTCTCAATATAGCCTAATACAAAAACAAAGTCTTTCTTTTCACCTGGTTTTAATTCAATTTCAATATAATGCGAGGCTATGGGAGACCACCCATGTGCCTCGGAGTTCTTTGCTTTTCCTTCAATAACAACTTGGGGAGAGTCAAAGCCATTGTATAGTCCAAGAAAAGAATCACGGTCTGTATCATAACCGGTTATCTCGCTGTTAACCGAATAAAATGCATAATGGTTTCGGCGATCACGATATTCTGTTTTATGATAAAGTGTGGATTCTTCAATTTCTACCTGGCCCGTTGAAAAATTTCGCTGAAAGTTAGTCATGTCATCCAAGGCGTTCCAGAGACACCATTCAACAAAAGAGAATAGTTTAATTTTTTTAGTTGATTTGCTTATGTTTTGTAATTCAACAAGTTGTACTTCACAATTTGCATGCAAAGGAACAAAATAGGTTACCTGTGATGCAATATTATTTTTTTGAGAATTTATTTTTGTATACCCTAAACCATGACGGCATTCATATTTATCTAATGGTTCTTTTACTGGTTTCCACCCGGGATTCCAAACCAATCCATTATCATTAATATAGAAATACTTACCTCCATTATCAATTGGTACATTATTATATCTATAACGGGTTATCCTGCGTAACCGGGCATCACGATAAAAGCTATAACCGCCGGCAGTGTTTGATATAATCGAAAAAAAATCCTTGGTACCAAGATAATTTATCCACGGATAGGGTGTTTTTGGATTTGTAATCACATATTCCCTGTGCTTATCATCAAAAGATCCGAATTTCATAAGGCTTTAGTTTTTCATTGTTTTTTATAAATTGTTTAATTTTTGGACTTCTAAACTAATTAATATGTTTAGAAATAACAATTTTTGTTCATTAAAAAAAAATATTTATAGAAAGCTTGTTTTGAGGCACGAATAATTTATTATAAATTCGCACAATCGATTGCATCAATTAAGATCAATTAACTCTATTAAATGAGAAAATAATAAAATAACTTTGTACTTTCGTAAGAAAGTGTAAACAATAATAAATTAAAACTAATAAAATGGCTGTAAATTTTGAAGAACGATTTGCTATTCATTATGAAGATTTTAAAAAGTATGATACAGAAAAGATCAGGAAAAATTTTCTAATTGAAAATATTATGGAACCAGGCAACCTTAATATTACATACTCTCATTATGATCGTTATATTGTGGGTGGAGCAGTACCTTTAGCCGAACCTATTAAATTGGGAATAATCGATACTTTAAAATCTGATTTTTTTCTAAAGCGCAGAGAAATGGGAGTTATTAATATTGGAGGAGAAGGATTTGTAATAGCAGACGATAAGAAATTTGATGTTAAATATAAAGAAGCAGTTTACCTGGGTAAAGGTACAAAAGATGTACAGTTTGGGAGTAAGGATGCCAGAAAGCCTGCCCGTTTTTATATTAATTCCGCACCTGCTCACAAAGAATACCTTTGTAAACATGTTACACTTGCTGAAGCAGATACTGTAGATTTAGGTTCACTTGAAACATCAAATGCCCGGCATATAAACAAGTTGTTAGTCAATACCGTTATTGATACGTGCCAGTTACAAATGGGAATGACTGAACTTCAATCCGGAAGTGTATGGAATACTATGCCTGCTCATACTCATTCAAGAAGAATGGAGGCTTATTTTTATTTTCAGGTTCCAGAAAAACAAGCAATTTGTCATTTTATGGGACAACCGCACGAAACAAGGCATATATGGATGAAGAACGAACAAGCAGTTCTATCTCCACCATGGTCCTTACATGCCGCAGCAGGAACATCGAACTACATCTTTATATGGGGTATGGCAGGTGAAAACCTTGATTATGGAGATATGGACGTTATTCAACCGGATGAATTGAAATAGAAAAACAGGAAACAGAAATTTGTTGTAGATAAGTGATTACGATACTTTTTTAGTTAAAAGTTATAAATGTGAATTAATAATTTAAAACCTTTGTTACGATGAGTTTAGATTTATTTACCCTTAAAAACAAGATAGCCCTTATTACTGGCGGCACACACGGACTTGGAATGGCAATAGCCACAGGCCTTGCTAATGCCGGGGCAAGAGTAGTAGTTAACGATATATCCCAGGAAAAACTTGATAATGCAAAAAAAGAATATAATGAGAATGGTATTGATGTGAATACGTATCTTTTTGATGTAACTGATGAAAAAGCGGTTGACAAATACATAACAAAAATTGAGCAAGAAGTTGGTATGATTGATATATTAATAAATAATGCGGGTATTATAAAGCGAATTCCAATTATTGATATGAGTGTTGAAGATTATGAGCAGGTATTAAAAATAGATCTTACCGGCCCTTTTGTTATGTCGAAGCGTGTGGCAAAAAAGATGATTGAACGAAAAACAGGGGGCAAGATTATAAATATGTGTTCAATGATGAGTGAGCTCGGCAGGCCTTCTGTTTCTGCATATGCCTCGGCTAAAGGTGGTTTGAAAATGCTAACAAAGAATATGGCTGCCGAATGGGGTGAGTATAATATACAGGTAAACGGAATTGGACCCGGTTATTTTGCAACTTCTCAAACTGCCCCTATCCGGGAAGGAAACCATCCGTTTAATGAACTTATTATGAGCCGAACACCTGCTAAACGTTGGGGTAATCCTGATGAATTACAAGGTGCAGCTATATTTCTTGCTTCAAAAGCATCTGATTTTGTTAACGGACATATTTTGTATGTTGACGGAGGAATGCTTGCTACCCTGGGAAAGCACAGGGGAGAAATGTAATAAAATGTACAGTTGATTCCCTATGACCTCCCAGATAAAACGGGAAGTATTTTCAAAGTGTTGATAATACCATAAACAGGAACAAAATAAATTAATAATATATTCAACTGTTTTCAAAACTTTCCAATAGAAGAATTTACCTCATATTTCAATAAGTACTTTCCGTCATTAAAATTGGTAAGAAATCCAATAAATTTGGGTATTTTGTAACATATCAGTACAAAAGATATGACGTATTTTTGTTATAGATTTATTTTAATTTGATTTGTGATGAAAAGAGGGAAGAGAGTTTTTTTAACGTTTTTGCTCGCATTATTCGTGACAAGCAGTATAGCACAATATGAGAGATTTTATGCAGCCTTTACATACCAGTTTACAAAATTGATTAACTGGCCTAACAGGAGTGGAGATTTTGTAATTGGAGTATACGGTACTACATCAGTAAGCTCTTTTTTACAACAAATGGACAAGGAAAAAAATGTGAGTACAGGTTCAATAATAATAAAGGAATATAATAGCATAGGAAGTATTGGAGATTGTAATATTTTATTCGTTCCGGATGATCAAAAAATTAATTTATCGGCTATACGATCAAAATTGGGAAACAAGAAAGTGCTTATAATTACTGAAAGTCCGGGATCGATTACAAAAGGTTCATGTATCAACTTTGTTAAGGTAGGAAATAATATTCAAGTTGAGTTAAACAATACAATTATTGAAAAGATAAGGCTTCTAATTTCATCTGCTCATGAAATATATGCCATGAAGGTAACCTAATGGTTTGTTTAATTTCAATATTTTTGCTTTTCGTTTGCTAATTCTATACACTTTTACGTGAGAGTATAGTTAAATGAAATTATTTTTTTGATTTCCCCAAAATTTTATATTTCAAATCACTATCTGGTAAAAATTACAATCGATAATTCGAGATTAAAATATTATAATATCGATTACGTATGAGGAAACAAGTAATTTAAGATTATCTAAACGTATTTTATACGTTTAGTTTGCAAATAAAGAATTATTTGCATATTTTTGAAATTATTTTTCATTTAAGGATGGCACTAAGTTTTAACCCTCATATTTCAGTTGATTGTGTGGTATTTGGATTTGATGATACTGAAGGTTTGAAAATATTATTAATTAACAGGGATGAATGGGATAATCAAAAAACCACACGTTTAAAGCTTCCTGGCAATCTAATAATAATGAAAGAACACCTTAAACAGTCTGCAAACAGGGTGCTTCAGGAATTAACTGGTATTAAAGATATTTATCTGAAGCAATTTGGTGTTTTTGATAACCCCGGACGCTTAATGAATGGAGATGACATTGCATGGCTGAGGAAGAAAACTAATATTTATGTTGAAAGGGTTATAACTGTAGCCTTTTATTCATTGGTCAAACTTGGCCAATACTTGGAAACAGAATTATCAAGAGCTTACAATGCAACATGGTATAAAGTGAATGAAGTACCAGGGCTTATATTTGATCATAACGATATACTTTCCAATGGCCTTGAGGCTATGCGAAAGGAGTTTTTGACGGAACCTCTCTGTTTCGAACTTCTTCCAAAAAAATTTACTATGAACCAGTTACAACATTTAAGTGAAGCAATTTTAGGCTTTAATCTGGATAACCGGAATTTTCGGAAAAGAATTAACAGGCTTGGTTATATAATGCCCCTGAATGAACATCAAAGAGGTGTTTCTCATAAACCTGCACGATATTATATGTTCGACCGGAAGAAATTTGATAATAGAAAAAAAGAATATACAGGATTTATTATTTAATAAGTGAAAATTGTGAATATAAAAACACCATAAAAAATAACAGAAAGATTACTTAATAACTAATTAAACTCTAAAATTATGTACATACTCGGTTTCGATGTTGGAAGTTCATCAGTTAAGGCTAGTCTGCTTGAGGCCGAATCAGGCAAATGCTTAGGAACTTCGTTTCAACCTAAACAAGAAATGGAAATTATAGCACATAAAGCAGGATGGGCAGAACAAAATCCTGAAATGTGGTGGAAATACCTGAAATTAGCCCTTTCGGATGTTCTAAATCAGTCCGGAATAAGTAAAGAAGGCATAAATTCTATTGGTATATCCTATCAAATGCACGGACTGGTTTTGGTTGACGACAAAATGAACGTGCTTAGACCTTCTATTATATGGTGTGATAGCCGTGCAGTAGAAATAGGTAATAAGGCCATGGAAAACATAGGAGTGAACCGGTGTATGGAAAATTTACTTAATTCTCCAGGTAACTTCACAGCCTCAAAATTAAAATGGGTAAGAGATAATGAACCTGATTTGTATAAAAAAATATTTAAGATTATGCTGCCAGGTGATTATATTGCCATGAAAATGACAGGTGAAATAAAAACAACTGCATCTGGCCTTTCCGAAGGAATTTTATGGGATTTTAAGAAGAATCAATTATCTGAACTAATTTTAAATGAATATGATATTGATGCTAAACTAATTCCCGATGTAGTTCCTTCCTTTTCTATTCAAGGAGAATTAACAGCAAATGCAGCCGGTGAACTTGGGCTTATGGCAGGTACTCCTGTAGCCTACCGTGCTGGTGATCAGCCTAACAATGCCTTGTCGTTAAATGTATTAAATCCTGGTGAAATTGCTGCAACCGCTGGTACGTCCGGAGTGATTTACGGGGTAAGCGACCAGGTAAAATACGATTTACAATCAAGAGTAAATACTTTTATTCATGTAAACCATTCCGAAAACACACCACGGTTAGGAGTTTTATTATGTGCCAGTGGCACAGGAATCTTGAATTCATGGCTAAAAAAGAATACTGCCGATTCTCTGAGTTATGACGACATGAATAAAATTGCATCAGAAATTCCTGTAGGTTCAGACGGATTACGTGTTTTCCCTTTTGGAAATGGAGCAGAAAGAATGTTTGGTAACAGAAACATAGGTGGTAATATTTCGAATCTTAATTTCATAATACATAATAAAGCACATTTATTACGTGCAGCCCAGGAAGGCATCGTATTTTCACTTCAGTATGGTATTGAAATAATGAAGAATATCGGGATTGGACCTAAAATAATTAGGGCAGGAAATGCTAATATGTTTTTAAGTCCTATTTTCCGTGAAACATTAGCAAATGTTTCAGGTGCAGTGATAGAACTTTATGATACCGACGGTGCAAAAGGAGCTGCTCTTGGAAGTGGCATTGGAGCTGGTATTTATAAATCATTTGAAGAAGCATTTAGTAATTTGAAGAAATTAAAAGTGGTTGAACCTGATAATTTAAATGCCGGTCAATATATTCAGGCTTATAACAATTGGAAAAATAGACTTGAAACATTAATTAAATAAATTTAAGAAAATAAAACAATCAAACTAATTTTTTAAAACAATCAAACAATGGAATATTTACTAGGTGATAAAGAATATTTTCCCGGGATAGGGAAAATAAAATTAGAAGGAAAGGAATCAAAAAATCCTTTAGCTTTTAGGTTTTACGATGAAAACAAAGTTGTTTCTGGAAAAACAATGAAAGATCATTTTAGGTTTGCCATGGCGTATTGGCACACCTTATGTGGTAATGGGGCCGATATTTTTGGTACGGCAGGTACCAAAACTTTTTCATGGACTGTTGGAAATGATCCTATTATCCGTGCAAAGAATAAAATGGATGCTGCTTTTGAATTTATGACAAAAATAGGTATTCCTTTTTATTGCTTTCATGATTTCGATTTAGTTGAAGAAGGAGATACCATTGCCGAATCTGAAAATCGTCTTCAAGCTATAGTTGAGTATGCAAAAGAAAAACAGAAAGATTCGGGCATTAAATTACTTTGGGGCACAGCCAATCTTTTCGGGAATAGGAGATATATGAATGGTGCTTCAACAAACCCTAATTTTCATGTTATCACTTATGCTGGTACTCAAGTAAAAAATGCTATTGATGCTACTATAGCCTTAGGAGGTGAAAACTATGTATTCTGGGGTGGACGTGAAGGCTACTTTTCATTACTAAATACAAATATGAAACGGGAGCTTGAGCATATGGCGCGTTTTTTAACTATGGCCCGTGATTATGCTAGAAAACAAGGATGGAAAGGCACCTTTTTGGTTGAACCTAAACCCATGGAACCCAGTAAGCACCAATATGACTTTGATGCTGCAACAGTAATAGGTTTCCTGAAAGAACACGGTTTAGAAAAAGATTTTAAACTAAATATTGAAGTGAACCATGCTACACTTGCCCAACATACATTTCAGCATGATCTTCAGGTTGCTGCCAATACAGGTTTGTTGGGAAGTATTGATGCAAACCGTGGTGATTACCAAAATGGTTGGGATACAGACCAGTTTCCTATCAATTTATATGAGCTGACAGAAGCCATGCTAGTTATACTTGAAGCTGGTGGATTTAAAACAGGTGGTGTAAATTTTGATGCGAAAACACGCAGGGAATCAACCGATCTGGAAGATATCTTTATCGCTCATATATCAGGAATGGATGCATTTGCCAGGGCCCTTCTTATTGCTACTGATGTTTTAGAAAAATCAGATTATAAAAAGATGCGCAAAGAACGGTATGCTTCATTTGATAGTGGTGATGGTGCTGCATTTGAAAAGGGACAACTTACTCTTGAAGACTTACGTAATATGGCTATAAAACTTGGTGAACCAAAACAAATAAGTGGTAAACAAGAATTATATGAAGCTATAATTAATCAGTATATTTAGTCTATATATACTTTTATCCAAAATAAAAGACGTGTTGAATTATAATTTTATTCTTCGCGTCTTTTTTATTTTCTGCTTTGTTGGTGAGAAGCTTTATTATTATCACCCTTTATTGCTAGTTTCCTGGTATTTTTTTTGCATGTCAATTACCATTTTCTTAAAATTAGGAAAACGTGTCCATAAATCTTTCTCACAATCAACCAGTTCATTACATTCAATACAACATTCAATACCTTTAGAAATGGCACAACTGCGCACTGTACACTTTTTCAGAACAACTCCTTCTTCGTTTTCTTTGTTTTTGCAACCAAAACAAAAAATTTTTTCCGGATCGAAATCAATGTTGTACTGTTCTTTAATTTTCCATTCTTTATAAGCTTCTTTTTTTAGTTCAACATCGTTCTTTATCGATGCTTTTAAGAATTTACAGTCTGGCGGGCATTTATACCCACAATAACAAAGGTCTTTAGGATTTGGTATTTTTTTATCATCTTGTTGCATGATGAAGTTTTTACCGGCAAGTAGGTTTTTTCCCGAAAGTAAGACGCAACATGCAAGTCCTGCCTGGCTTCCTCTAATTAAGAAATTTCTGCGATTGATTTTCGTTTTCATTAAATAAAAATTTAGTTTTAGAATTAATCTGTCCGGTCAGTATTTTAAATTGATAATAAATATAGTGTTTTTTTAATTATCGTAACCATATTTATCTTTCCATAGTTTAGCTAACCGTTCTTTAATCTCTTTTTCTCGTTTATTATTTTGAGGACTATACAAAATGCTGTTTTTAATTTTCCCGGGCAGGAATTCTTCAATCACAAAATTATTTTCATAACTGTGAGCATACTTATATTCATCACCATACCCGAGATCCTTCATAAGCTTTGTGGGTGCATTTCTAATGTTTAAAGGAACAGGCAGATCACCTGTTTTTTTTACCATTTCCTGTGAAGCATTTATTGCCATGTATGCAGAATTGCTTTTTGGAGAAGTGGCAAGGTAAATAGCTGTTTCGGACAAAATGATTCTTGATTCTGGCCAACCAATCAGGTTTATGGCATTGAAACAGCTGGTAGCAAACAGCAAAGCATTTGGATTGGCTAGACCAATGTCTTCAGCAGCAAGAATCACTAACCTGCGGGCAATGAATTTAGGGTCTTCGCCTCCTTCAACCATTCTGGCTAACCAATACACAGCAGCATTCGGGTCACTTCCTCTTATCGATTTAATAAAAGCAGAGATTATATCGTAGTGTAACTCACCATTTTTATCATATAAGGCAATATTCTCCTGAACGCTGGTGGTAACCAGATTATCTGTAATTTGTATGTTTTTGTTTTCATCGAGTGAAGATGAAATTACTAACTCAAGTATGTTCAATAGTTTTCTTGCATCTCCTCCTGAATAACGAAGAATCGCGTTATGTTCTAATATTTTTATATTATGTTTTTTCAGTTCAGTATCGGAAGTAATAGCCCGCTCAAGAATTTTTAATAAATCGTCTTTGTCTAAAGTTTTCAACACATATACCTGACAACGGGATAGAAGAGGCGAGATTACTTCAAAAGATGGATTTTCTGTGGTCGCTCCTATAAGCGTAACAATACCTTGCTCAACACTTCCTAATAATGAATCTTGCTGTGATTTGCTGAAACGATGGATTTCATCGATAAAGAGAATAGGATTTGGTCGATTAAAAAATTGTTGTTTTTTTGCTTTTTCAATAGTATCTCTTACATCCTTAACACCTGAATGAACTGCACTTAAACTGTAAAAAGTACGTTCAAGCCTACTGGCTATTATACGGGCCAATGTAGTTTTACCTACTCCCGGGGGTCCCCATAAAATAAATGAATGTATATTCCCCGATTCGACACTAGCTCTTAATATCGAATTTTTGCCAACAAGATGTTGCTGTCCTACATATTCATCAAGATTTTTAGGACGCATTCTGTCTGCCAGAGGTTGATTAGGTACCATTTTTTATTATGATTATGATGTAAAAATAGGATATTCTTCTTGCTTGATTAAAGTGATTAGAATATTTTTCACAGAATATTTGCATAATTATCTCAATTGGGGTTACTTTGGAATCAGAAGTTGAATTTATCTCATAAAATTCATTAATTTAATATTAATATAACTATTTGTTTTGTAACTCAATGAAAGACAGGGTTGTTATTATTACCGGTGCATCATCTGGAATTGGACTTTCCACTGCCAGGGAGTTTGCATGTATTGGAGCAAAGGTTGTGCTTGCAGCGAGAAGTGAAGATATCATACTAAATGAAGCAAATGAACTGAAAAAAAAGGGGTATGAAGCATTGGCCATAAAAACCGATGTTTCAGTACTTGATGATTGTAAAAATTTAATCAGCAAAACCATAGACAAGTATGGAAGAATTGATATATTGATAAATAATGCCGGGATATCTATGCGTGCATTATTTAAAGATGTCGAAATTGAAGTTATAAAAAAACTAATGGATGTTAACTTCTGGGGTACGGTATATTGTACAAAATTTGCTCTTCCTTATCTTTTAGAATCAAAAGGCTCTTTGGTTGGTATTTCATCTATTGCTGGTTTTCAGGGACTACCGGGAAGGGTGGGGTATTCTGCCTCTAAATTTGCTATGCACGGGTTTCTTGAGACACTGAGAATTGAAAACCTTAAAACCGGATTACACGTTATGATCTTGTCTGCCGGCTTTACAAAATCTGAAATCAGGAAAAAAGCATTAACTGCAAATGGAAAAGAACAAGGATATACCCCACGTAACGAAGAAAAAATGATGATGCCTGAAGATGTTGCTAAAGAAATAATTAAAGCAATAAAGAAGCGAAAACGAAATAAGATTCTAACCTTGGAAGGCAAATTGTTAGCCTTGTTTCAAAGAATTATTCCAAGAATTGTGGACAGCCAGGCTTATAATAAATTAGCAAAAGAACCCGATTCCCCCTTTACATAATTTTGGTTATGAGAGTTATTTATATCTACAATTTAAAGCGTAAAAAATGTTCGCCAATGAAACCAAGATAAGGGTCAGGTATAACGAAACCGACCGTATGGGGTATCTGCATCATAGCAGCTATGTTATATACTTGGAAATTGCACGTACTGAAATGTTACGTGACCTCGGATTTTCTTATAAAGAATTAGAAGATAAAGGTATTCTTCTGCCTGTTTATTCTTTGAATATTCTGTATAAAGCGCCGGCTTACTATGATGATTTGCTTACTATTAAGACCAACCTAAAAATGCTTCCGGTAGTAAAACTCATTATCGATTATGAAATCTCAAATGAAGATGGTGTAATTATTTGTAATGCCGAATCAATAAATGTATTCATTAGTGCTGAAACAAGAAAACCTATAAAGGCCCCGGAATTATTTTTATCGAAGTTTAGAATCTTTTTTAGTTAAAAAGCACTGTTAAAAAACAAAAACCTTTCAAACATATTATGATCAAAGGTTTTTGTTTTTAATTCCATCGGTATTTCAAATAAAATATTGCCCCTAAAAAAAATTAAAAAAGAAGTTGTATAAGCAACTGTTTTTACCAGTTTAATGCATTAGTTTGATGCTTAGTTGATTGTCACTCTCTTTACAATTTCAAATCTTGCATAACTATATCCCCTGTAAAAACTTTCATTAAATTCTTCCTCTTTTACAGTTCTAAGATATATTCCCAATTCATCAATTGCATTTTCTCCAGAAGTATTAGTGAAAAACGTAGACGGGAATTTATGATAATTGCCATCAATTATTGGTATACTTTGACTACTCTGCATTTCCGAATGATCAACACCCTCCTTAAAAGTAACAAACCAGTATAAAGAAACAGAATAGTCCTCATTTACTTCATTCCAAGATACTGTTAACGTATCATCCTGGGTCCATGGCCATGATTCCGGGGCTTCAATTGATTTTAAGTAGTCTTCAGCTATTGAAATGCTACCCGGATATTGTTCTCCATCAGCCAATTCAACAATAAAATTATACTGGGTATTATCTCCAATATACGTGTTTTCATCTGAAAGTTTGTAAAATGGACCAACCAAATCTGTAAACATTTCTAATTCTTCATTATTGCATAGTACACGCCCCTTTTTCAATTCTACACTATGATCTGTTTTATCCTTAATTCTAAGAGTAATTCTATCTACTTCAGTATCGACAGAATCAAGATTGCAATATTTTTTAACAGTGGCATATACCTTTAATATTGACGGATCATCTACTTCTATATCAGAAAGAGCAGATTTTCTGCAAGCTGAAAAAACAACAAGCAGACTGATACATGTAAAAAAAATTGTGTTTTTCATAATTGTGAATTTTAGTTATTTGC
>CAZWGG010000020.1:6256-19643 GCA_964633305.1 uncultured Bacteroidales bacterium | reverse complement strand
TTAGGGCTGCTTAAAGAAAGATTTCGAAATGGTGATTAGAGTTTCAATAAACCTAACAGAAAAAATACAGGCAAAAGAAATAAAATAGAAATATGAGCTAAGTCCCGTAGGACGAAATTGTCTTACCTGTTTACTGTAAAAACAGCTATCCTGGATGATTTACTTTTTACTAAGCAATAAATTTTATTATAATGAACTATTATTATTTTATAAGCTAAAAAAACCTTAAAAAAAAAAGTATCATCTGAAACCAGGTTAAAAGAATACCGGTTAATACAAGATAGCATATTAGGAAAGAAACTGGAGTATTTACAACATTTTAATAACCTGCTTTGTGAATTGTTTAATCCCTGCAATTGCATTTTCTAATCAATTAGTTTTAGTTTTGTTTATATTATAATTTTATCGTAGGATAAACGTAAGATAAACGTAGGATAAACGTAGGATGAACGTAAGTTTATCGTAAGATATACGTAGAATAAACGAAATAATTATGTATTATATTCTAATTAAATTTATATATTTAATAGTGAAACACTTGAATTAGGTGAGGCAGTGGAAAAAGGTTTATGGAAATGGGAATACAGTCTGAAAAACGGTTATACACATTCCACCAAAAGTGGGAATGACGATAAAAAAAGTAAGGAATGAAGTTGAATATTGGGGATGACGTTGATCGTTGTAGGGTTCAAAAAAGAGTAATTCAAATTGCACTTGCATAAATCAAAGTAAAAAATGTGTCATTTCTCACAAAATCAACTAAAAAAGTTGATTGGGGCTTCAGGATGACTATATTCAAGACAAACGTAACGAAATTATTATTCACCAGTTATTAACCGGTTCATAAGATCGCTTCGCTAGTTGACGTTTTCTTAAAGCCACTACCATCAAACCCTAAATCCCATTACCAGCACATCGTCAACCTGATCTTCATTTTTTTTCCATGTATCAAATGTTTCCCAAAGTATTTCTTTTTGCTTTTGCAGGGGCTTTTGATAGTTTGCCAATAACAGCTCCTTAAATGGGGTGATCTTAAATTTTTTCCCTTCAGTTCCGCCGAATTGATCTGCATAACCATCTGAAAAAATATAGAAACAATCATTGTTCTGTATTTTTAGTTCGTGTTGCGTAAAATCATTATCAACTTTCTGATGAATACCAATGGGCATCCTGTCTGCTTTAATTTCAAATAGCTCATTTTTTCTAATGTAATACAGGGGATTAAAAGCTCCTGAAAATTTAATCTCCTGGTTTTTTTTGTCAATAATACACATAGCAATATCCATTCCATCTTTTGCCTCTCCCTCTTCACCTTTTTGTTTCAGTGCTTCAATAACATTTTTCCTGAGCCTGTTTAAAATTTTATCTGATTCCAACTTATTCATATCATTCACAATTTCATCCAGGAATGCCTTACCCAGCATACTCATGAACGCCCCCGGCACACCATGTCCGGTGCAATCAGCAGCAACAATAACAATTTTATCATTTTTTTGCATTCCCCAGTAAAAATCGCCACTTACAATATCCCGGGGCCTGAATAAAATGAAGTAGTCCGATAAATTTTCTTTAAAAAAATCTTCGGACGGTAAAACCGCGGCTTGAATTTTCTTAGCATAAATAATACTATCTGTAATGGCGGTATTTTTTTCTTCAATAGTTTCCTTTTGTGTACGTATCTCCTCATTTAACTGCTCAAGATAATCATTCTTTTCTTCAATTTCCTTTTTCTGCCGGGCTAAAAGTGTATTCTTTTTTCTTGTAACTACAAGGCCTGATAAAATAGTTAAGGCTATTAAAACCAACAATACAGCAATGAATATTGCTCGTCGTTTTACAACCTGTTCCTGCTTTTTTTCAGTTTCAAGTCTTTTAATTTCTAATTTCTTTTGTTGTTCGTCTTTTTTCCTGCTTTCTATTTCAAGATGCTGTATTTTGTTTTGGGTTTGTAATTCCCGGTTAGAACGGTCGGCAATTTCCCTGTTCAATCGTTCCACTTCAAGTGCTGCAGCTTGTTTTTCTGTTTCATATTCCAGGCTTGCCAGTTTGGTTGCCTGTTCTAACGAATCAAGTTGTTGCTTTTGCCGTTGCCTTTCAAGTTCGGATTGTCTTAGTCTCATTATCAACATGTTTTCTTCGGCAATTTCCAGCCTGATTTCCTTTTCCGATTTTTCAAGGTCAAATTTTTTTCGGGAAGTTTCCTGTTCAGCAAGCCTTTCTTCCAGGAGAAGTGAATCTCTTATTCTTAAATATTTTTCATAGTATTCAAGTGCCTTTATAGGATCGTTACCAGCTTTTAACACCTGACTGTAAATGTTGTAACATTGTTGTAATAGTTGCTTATTGCCTGATTTTTTTGCTGATTCAATTGATTGCCAACCAAACACCCCGGCATTGTATAAATCATCCGAGTTGAGATATATAACTGCTAATAAATTTTCAATCCTTGCTTTAGACTCATATGAAGACTTACACAGGCTTAACGCCTTTTTTAAGTTCTCAATAGCCATGTTTGTTTGTGATATGTTAAAGCTGCAGATACCAATATTAGTTAATATTTGCGACAATTCAATCTCCGGTATTTCATTCTTGTTACCTATTTTATAAGCATGTAGCAATGACTCAATGGCTTGCTGATATTGTTTTAGTTGTACCTGGTCGTATCCTTTGTTATTGAGGGCTGTAAAAAGTAAAGAAGAATCATTTGTTTCATTGGCTATAGAAATAAGTTGATTATCGGCTTCAAGAGCATTTAAGTAGTTAGCGGATTTTCGGTTAACCATACCAATTATGTTATATATACCAATCAATTTTTTATTGTTTTTTTGCTTTTCATAATAAGCTGCCACATATTTAAAGTATTCCAATGCGTTGTCGTATTGTTTAAGTTGAGTATATATTTCTCCAAGATTTTGCTGTATGGAAGCCTTTTGTTTACCATCTGAAAAATTTCTTACATTTAATGCTTTCAGGTAATAGTCGGCGGAATTATCTACTGCTCCAATTAACGTATATATCTCTGCTATGTTGATATAAATAGCAGGAAGTTTTTGCAAGTCATTCGAATTTTCGAGAATATCAACAGCATATAAAAGACTTTTTATTGCATCTGCATAATTACTTTGGCTTTTTTCAATTTTTGCCTGTTTTAAGTAATGGTAATATTTGACTGTGTCTTGCTGCTGTTTTGAAATTTCTTGGGAATAAATGACGTTGTTTAGAATACATGAAAACAGAACCTGGTATATAATATGTTTAACAAGAGAGTATTGGGCCAATCCACAGTTTTTCATTTTATAAATACCTGGCATATTTACTTTTAGCATGTTCTTAATTTAATGAATACGATAATCCAAACCGAATATTTCTACCCAATTGAGGATTATACAATTTATCTTCTTTCTGGCCGGTTACATTAAGGCCACCATACTTTTCATTAAAAAAATTTGTTATTTTAATAAACCCGTTTAAATTCGGGCTAATACTGTAGCTCATAAGAGCATCGAGAGTAAAGTATCCGTCAACTTTACGAAATAAATCTTTGTATATGTTTTCAAGGAAAAACAAATTTCGAAGCCACTTTGATTCCCAAGTGTTTTCAAATCGCAAATAAAGTTTTTTAACTGGGTAAAATGATATTTTAAGCTGTCCGAAATGCCTGGGCATAAGTTTAAAATTTTCAAAAAAAGTTTCTGCGTCAGGAAGCTTCTGACTAATTCGTGTAAATATTAAATTCAACTCTGCATCCATTTTAATGGATGAAATTATATCCGATTTTCGGAAGTTAGCCTGAATTCCATATACCCTCGAAAAAGTGTTTTCATTCTTCTTTGTCAGGACACTATCATTAACGGCAAGAGGAAGGTTTAACGTAGAAATTTTAGAAGGAAAAAACTGGTTATATATTTCGTTATAGAACAAAGCCAAATTTGCATACACATTCCAAAATAGTTTTGTGTTCAATCCTAGTTCCACTGATTGAAATTTTTCCGGGTTTAAACCTTCTGAAGGCGTAACTGCATAATAAATGCCCTCTTCAGGTTGGCTTACGGGATAAGCTACAGACTCAAATTCGAGTGATGCTGGTGGTGATTTAAAAGCATAGCCCGCAGAAAGCCTAACTGTGGATATACGGGAGTATTTATAAAGAACAGCTAAACGGGGACTAAATTTTAGTGCATAGTTAGTATTGCGGTCCAATCTTACACCTCCCATAAACCTGAATTTGTTTTTCTTAAAAAAAGCTTGTACAAAACCTGAAATATTTGTATATGTCCCCGAGTAAAAACCTACATTCCCGAAAACTGTATCGGTAAAAGATACACTTGTTGAAAAAGGACTATAATTTCCGGATTTAAATGGCGTTGACAGGTAATTTGTTAAGGGCAGATATCCTGTTTTTTGAAACGATACCCCGGAAACTACTTCTAAATTTTCAACAGGAACAACAGTAATCAATTGCTCAAAGAGAATATCATCTGACGCAGCGTACCGATAAACTTTATCTGTATGCTCTAAGAAGGTTAATCCAATGCTACTGTTGTTGTCCATTCGGTACGTAAGATTTGATAATTGAGTAAATGTAGAAAAGCGTTTCCAGTTTTTATTATAACTTAACGTATACATTTGTATAAGATCTCCCCAGTAGTTTTGAGGATTGTTGTATTTATATTGGTAGGTATTGTGACCGATAGAACTATGTGAACGCCTGTACATATTATCGAAGGTTAATCTTATTCCTCTAAAATTTAAATCAACACCAACCATATGACTTGCTGCTGGCAACTCTTCCATAGCAGGTTCGGTTAAAGTTCCTTCATAATGCCTCTCATAAATTTCATCAATAAATTCGGGAATATTATATGTTGGCAGGTTTCCTGGTATCTCTAACGGGCTATATAATTTATTGTTGAATTCAACACTATCCTGAAAATAGTTAAGTGGATTGTAAAATTTTGATATATCGTACTTTATATTAATATCATTAAACTCTGTCTTACTACCATAAAATCTATATTTTAAAATATTGTTATTTTTTCCTGCTTTTCCCCCAATAGTAAAATTGAAGTAGTTGTATTCGTTTTGTCCCAAACTTATGTCGGCCCTTACAAAAGTACCTTGGTTGGCTTCTTTTGTGATAATATTTATAACCCCTGCTACGGCATCAGCACCATAAATAGCCGCAGCAGGGCCATAAATAATCTCAATCCTTTCAGCTTGCCGTACGGGTAATTGTGCTCCAATTGGCATTCCTCTTACAACAGATGGTTTAATAGGAATGCCGTTAAGAAGTATTTTGGTATAAAAATTACCGGTAAGTCCTCTCACTTCAAAATAATCACCAGTTTCTCCTGAGCCGGGTTGTGAAACACGGATACCTGGCATAGTCTTTAAAATATCGGTTAATGAAGTATATTGATTTAATAAAATTTCTTCATGGGTTATCACATGTATTGTAATTGGCAGATCGGAAAGATTTTTGGATGTGCGACTGGCTGTAATAATCTCTATTTCACTTGTATCACGAGATAAAATCAGGTCATTTACACTAAGTTGAGCAAACTCCAGGTTGTAATTTCTTAGCGTATCAGCTTGAGAGAAGGTAAAAACAAATGGATAAAACAGTGAAATAATAAAAATGTATGACACATATCTGAACATCTGCTGTACCTGTTTTGGTAAATTAAGAGTCAGATAAATATATTAAATATAAGCATTGGGTTCAAGTATCATAACCATATATTTTCAACAACTGATAAGAGATAAAATAACAGAAGGATTGTCTTCGCAAATCTATTCACCTTATTTTATTATGATAAATATCACCTGATTACGATAACGAATATCACTTAAAAATATTTGGTATATGATATATTAGGTGCTATTTTTGAATTGGCAATAAGATTTTTTCATAGTAATTGTTTTAGGGTTTAGTTAGTTTTTAAGGTTAATAGTTAGAATTAATTATTGTAAGTTCTTTTTTGAGGGTTTAATTAGTTTTAGGTGTAAAATCCCGGGTTTCCGGGATTTTTTTTTGTGTTTCAAAAAAAAACCGGCAAACTCTATGAGTTTACCAGTTTTTAAAAACGGAGATAAAATTATAATTAATTGACACTTTATTCACCACTTTTGCCATAGTTAGGAAGAACACGTGCACTTGGGTCGTTGACGTTACAGTTTTTCCATTCTTTGTTTGGCATCCAGAAATCTTTTATTACCTTGGCCCGTCCCGGAAAATGCTGTTCAAATATATTGCGGTACATCAATGATTCTTTTGAAATAGGAGAGGCGTGTTGATATTTAATTTGAGCGGCCAATAAATCTTCATCGGAATAGAGTTCCTTTGCATAGGCTTTCAGGTAATCGGTAACACTATGCCCAACAGCATCTGAAAAAGCTGCCTTTTCCCTGTATAAAATTTCATGAGGTAGATAGTCTTCTTCAAAACTTTTGCGTAACAGGTATTTTCCAATTCCTGTAAAGTTCATTTTCTTTTCAGGTGAAATTTTCATGATATAATCTACAAAATCAAGGTCACCAAAAGGAACCCGTGCTTCAATTCCATTTGAAGATATACACCTGTCTGCCCTTAATACATCGTACATATAAATTTCCTTTATACGTTTCTCGGCTTCTTTTTGGAATGCTTCCGGAGAAGGTGCAAAGTCGGTATATTTGTATCCGAATATTTCGTCACTTATTTCACCAGTCATAAGCACTTTAACATCGGTATTTTCAGATATGTATTTGCATACAATATACATACCCATCGATGCCCTGATAGTAGTGATATCCCAAGTTTCAATATTATATATTAAAGTACTTAATGTATCAAAAATGTCCTGTCTTGAGAACAACACTTCTGTATGGTCCGCTCCCAGGTAATCTGCAACTATCCTGGCATACTTTGTATCAATAGCATCCTCGTCAATTCCAACTGCAAAAGTTCGTATAGGTTTATCAAGCATTTTTGCCGCTATAGCACATACTAAACTGGAATCAAGTCCCCCGCTGCATAAAAAACCAAGTGGAGTATCCGCATGAAGTCTTTTTTCAACTCCTTTGGTTAAAAGGTTGTTAATGTTTTTAAAAATTTCATCAAGTTCATGGTTAACATGTTTATCAACGTAAGAAATATCCTTGTACATCACAAATTTATCACCATCGTAAACATAACCCGGAGGAAATGGTTTTACTTCATCGCACAGTTCATGCAAGGCTTTCATTTCACTGGCAAACATAATGTCCCCGTCTTTTGAATATCCATAAAACATAGGTCGTATACCAATAGGGTCACGTGCTGCAAAATATTTTTTTTGTTCGGCATCGTAAATAACACAAACAAACTCAGCGTCAAGTCGACGGGCAGTTTCTTTAATTCCCAGCTCCAAAAACATAGGAATAATTACTTCACAATCGCTTTCGGATTTAAACTCGTATGATTTTTCATACTCCTTACGTAACTGTTTATAGTTATAAACCTCACCATTACAAACTAAATGTACATTATCATGAACCAAGGGTTGGTTACCATTATCTGAAACATCAATAATTTTTAGCCGGTGAAATCCCATCCATCCGTTATCTTCATAATCCTCTGCTTTAGAGTTATCCGGGCCCCTATATTTTACTTTTCCAAATTCCTTAGCAATTTGAAGCCTTATCATCTTATCATTTCCTGTATAAACTGTAAATCCACACATATATCTTTCTTTTTGAATTAATGTTATATCATGAGTTAGAATGTTCAATTATTATACTACAAAAATATATAATCTGTTACTAATTTTTAGTATTTAAATTACATTATCATATATAAAGTAACCATTTGATTACTATTTGTTATTTTAATGATTGAATTAATGATAATTTTTAATGAAAATTGGAATAGGATTAGGGTTTACTTATAATTTAAAACCTTAGCGTTGATTTATAAACAAAAAAAGAGGGTAAAATACTTGTCAAAGCAAATATTTATGGATAGAAATCTTGAAAAAGTAGAAATTTTGCTGATAATTATTCAAATTCGTGCTTCATACCAAAGAAATTACTAATAGCAAATAAGCATATTGTAATTAAACTTGCTATAATTATGATAAGAAATGTTGTGGAAAAATATAAAGAATTAAAAAAACTCCTTAACCCTGTAATCCAATCCCGGATAATTGAAAAAGAATATAAAGGGGATTCAATATTAAGACTAAAAATCCAGTTAATTAAATACGGTATAAAAGGGATAACAAGTAAAACTGTGACAAAATAGAAGACCAATATATGATATTTGGATAGATTTATTTTTCTTTTAGCTGCTTTTATTGGCATTATTTCAATTTGTTTTAGTACAGAAGAAGTAAAATCTTCAGAGGGGCTTTCTAATCCTACTTTAGAAAAAAAAGTTTTTATATTTTCTTCTATTATTTTATGATCTTTTTTTTTCATAATAAATCAACAAATTCTGTTTTAAATAAACGTTCAAATTCAGTTAGAAGTTTTTTACGGCTTCTGAATAATTTCACTTTTACATTTGATGCAGTAAGTCCTGTAATTTTCGATATTTCTTTTACACCGCAATCGTCCTGGTAGTACAAAGTTAATATAACCTTATCTGTTTCATCTACTATTTCCAATACTTGTTTAAGGTATACAGAAGGAATATCATCTAATTTTAATAAACTGGCATCTTCTTCACCATACTTTTCATGGATATTATAATCTTCATGATCTAAAGATTGAATAGTAAGTTGTTTTTTTCTTGTTTTTGATATGGCCTGGTTATAAGTAATTCTGTACAACCAGGTAGAAAATTTTGAATATCCTTTAAATTCTTTAAGATTCTGATATGCTTTCAAAAATACATCCTGTGAAACTTCTTCTGCATCTTCTTTGTTACCGGTAATTCGTGCCGCTAATGTAAAAACCATATTCTTGTATTTATCAATAAGATAGGCATATTCAGAAGCCTTACCTTCAATAACCTGTTTAATATAATAAGTATCCTTTTTAAATCTCATTAAAATTTTAGACGCTAAGGAGTTTGTTATGGTTACAGGAAAAATTAGTAAAAATTTGTAACCGGGCAAAACAACATTGCGTCATATGTTTTGAAAATCAAATTTATTAACAATTAAATTATTTAGATATGGTACCTTTAGGAGCAGTTTTAATCGTATTAATAATTTTTAGTTCATTAACTACAGTTGTTATCGGCTTGTTATACTTAAGTACTAAAAATAAAGAAAAAATGGCAATCATTCAAAAGGGAACAGACCCTTCACTGTTTAAAGATGAATTTAAATCTTCAGGAAAAATTCCGGTAAAAATTGGAATTGTTTTAATAGGAATAGCTATTGGAATTATTGTGGGGAGTTTGTTTGCAAATTATACTTATATTTTTCCAAGTGAAGAAGTGCCTTATTTCTCAGCTATATTTTTATTTGGAGGATTAGGCTTGTTACTTTCCACTTATATTGATAAGAAAAAGAAAAATATTAGCGAATAAGTATTTTGAATATTAAATGCTATAATATGAAAAATTTAAAACTCTTTTGCTTAATTATCCCTATTGTATTCTTAGTGGTATATTCTTGTGATTATGATGAGCAGAAAATAAAAAATATTAAGGGGCGTTGGTTATTTTCAGTTGGCGATAACACAGATTGGGCAGATCCTGGATTCGATGATGTGGAATGGGATAGAATATACGTGCCTTCATATTGGGAAGAACAAGGCTACAGGGGATATAACGGGTATGCATGGTACAGGAAACATATTAGGATATCCAGAAAATTTGAAAATACAAATATGTATCTCTTCCTGGGAAAAATTGATGATGTTGACGAAGTTTATTTCAATGGAACCCTCATTGGTAATACAGGTTCTTTTCCTCCCAATTTAGAAGCGGCATATACTATCCAACGGAAGTATTATATTCCAAAAAAAATAGTGAATCTTACGGGTGATAATGTAATTGCAGTTCGTGTTTATGATGTAAAGGATTTAGGTGGCATAAGAAATGGAAAGTTTGGAATTTATAAATTTGAAGCTATGCCTGTTGACCTTGATCTATCGGGGATATGGAAATTTCATATAAATGATTCATTATCTTGGAACGGTAATGATTTTAATGATAATGATTGGGATGATATCCATGTTCCGGGTTTTTGGGAAGACCAGGGGTATAATGAATATGACGGGTTTGCCTGGTACAGGAGAAATTTTGATCTGTCTCCAACATTAATGGATAAAAAACTGGTAATATTAGTAGGAAAAATAGATGATATTGACCAGGTTTATCTTAATGGCAAACTAATAGGCCAGTCAGGAGAATTTAACCTGGCAGACGGTAAAATAAAATCACCAACCTATTGGAATGAATTCAGGGGGTATTTCTTGCCAAGAGAGATTAAACTTAAAGAAACCGCAAATACAATTGCAGTTCGTGTATATGATTCAAACGGAAGTGGAGGAATATATGAAGGTCCTGTAGGAATTATAACCCAGGAAAACTATTCTGTTTACTGGAAGAAGGTAAGAAGAAGCAGAAAATTTATTAATTAGTCTTTGATAAGAAAACGCCAAATACTGCGTTATTCTTGCCTTGAAAATAGTCATTTACAATCAGTAAACTCCTCATTTTCAATGCTTCGAAAGCCTTGTCTTTGACGTTTTTTTATCAAAGACTTTAAAAAATAGGAGTTTTCTGGCAGGCACTAATTAGTATTAGCGCGAAAAGTCATGTATTTTTTAAGTGGTTGCGCGAAAGCTTCAAGTGCAATGCCTGCGATGGCCGAAAAATGGAAGTTTACTGGGCGTAAATGACTAATTTTCGGACAAGCATAACGCAGCAATTGGAGTTTTCGCGCAGCCACTAATTAACTCATTCACTGTAAAACTTTATCATTTCAATAATTGCCCTTTTACAAACTTCACAGAATTTTTTTTCACCTCGCGATTTCATAATACAGTCATATTGTGGCCTGTAAATTCCTTTTGCTGAGTATCCTCCGCCTTCAAAAACACCAATTACATTAAAATATGCTGAATCTGGCGGTGTAGGAATGGGTATGGTATCGTTAACAAAGTTTTTCCATTTCGATTCAAAATTAACAAGGGTAGTAATATTTGGCGGATAAGGTTCAACATCAAGTTTGTACGAGTCATTATATGCTACTTCCGATTCATAATATTCGTCGGCCAAGCTGGCAAAACCATGTCCGAGTTCATGTACAAAAACGAATCCGGCATGAAGGTTATCGCTGGTAAAAAGATTATAAAAGTTATATATTCCACCACCTCCATAAGTTAAGGAGTTTACAAGAATACATATCTGATCATAAGGGACACAGGCTGCTATATCCCTTACCGATTTTATATCCTGGGTAGTTACATACCTTTCTACCCCAAATGTGTAAAAGCTGGAATTAAACAATGTACTTTTCCATATTCCTTTTCCCGGCACATCACACCCCGAATCGGATGACGGCGCTTCTACTGCCCAAAGGTTAAAATTGCTCTTATATTCACTATACGGACTGTAGGAAAACAAATAGTCAGCAAACCGTTTGCAATCATCACGGAATTTTTTCATTTCATTTTTAGTATAGCCATCGGGTAAAAACACAATATCTACCTTGTTTGCCGGATCACCATTTTTGAGAATTTCAGAAACCGAATAATCCGGAACTTTTTCTTTTACAATAAATATATCGGAAGGATTGATGTTTTGTTTGAATACCGGCACAAATTGGTTTTTATCATTTCGTTTACATATTTCTAATAAAACTGTCCTTTTTGGAAAAGGCATTAATACAACCTCATAAAAACTTCTTGTTGTATGCTGGGCTTCATCAGTTGTCTGCCATTCCTGGAAAAGTGATGCATATCCCCTGGAATAAATTAGAATGCCTGTTATACTATCTTTTATATGTAACAAATATTCCCCATATTTGAAAGTATCAACCAGGTTGACTTTTGAACCACCCCAGTAGGGTTCTTCTTTTAGCTGTTTAAAAATTATCTGTGACGATTCGGCATTCCCAACCTGGATATAATCAAACCTTAATGTTTTATTTAAAAAATAATCGTTAAAAACAGGTTGTGCTGAAGCTACAGTTAAAACCAGGGGAAAAATGAATATGGATATTTGAATTTTCATTTTAGTAAACCTTTAAAAAAATAAATGAACAGTTTAAAATAGTTATTTTTAAAGCAAGAAACTATTAAATTCGTATTCTAATATAGACTGATACTTTATATTTACGAAAGAAAAAGTAATTAGTGGGTCTAAAATAAATTAAGCAATTAAATTATTCAATGATGGAACTCAAGTTTTTGTTTAACATTAAAGATATTTTATTGAAACTGAATATACCTGAACCGTATGCCAATATTTTAAATATTGCATTTGGTATATTTATCATCATCCTTTTTGCCTGGCTTTCCGATGTTATAACCAAACGCGTTATTGTTCGTGCTATTACCACTATAGTAAGGAAAACAAAAACTGTTTGGGATGATATTTTAGTAGAAAAAAAACTCTTTAACCGGCTTTCACACCTTGCACCAGCTATAGTTCTTTATTCCTTTGCAGGATATGTTCTTGTTGAGTATCCAAAGGCCCTTGATTTTTTCCAGGGTATTATGATTATTTTCATGATTGTATTAATTCTGTTTATACTGGACTCATTTACCAATAGTCTTCATGAAATATACTTAACTCTTGAAATATCAAAAAATAAGCCTATTAAAGGATATGTTCAGATTGTGAAAATAGTCATTTATTTCGTCGCATTTTTAATGATTATCGCTGTATTATTTAATACAAAAGTCAGCAGTCTTTTAGCTGGTTTAGGGGCAATGGCCGCTGTACTTATCCTGGTATTTAAAGATACCATACTTGGACTGGTTGCCAGTATACAACTATCGGCAAATCAAATGGTAAAAATAGGCGACTGGATAGCTATGTCGAAATACGGGGCAGATGGAACAGTAATAGAAATGACACTGAATACTGTTAAAGTACAAAACTGGGATAAAACCATTAGCATGATCCCGACTTATGCCCTGGTATCCGATTCATTTAGTAACTGGCGGGGGATGGAAGAATCGGGGGGAAGAAGGATAAAACGCCATATTAACATTGACATGAAGAGTGTAAAATTTTGTACACCCGAAATGCTCGAAAAATTCAAGAAAATTAAATTCCTCAAAGAATATATTGAAGAGCGTCAGGCAGAAATAGATAAGTACAATAAAGAAAATGATATTGATGAAGCGATATTGGTAAATGGCCGGAGAATGACAAATTTAGGCGTATTTAGAAAATACCTGGAGTCATATTTGCACCACCATCCTAAAATACATGATGATATGACGTTTTTAATAAGGC
>CAZWGG010000020.1:3369-6246 GCA_964633305.1 uncultured Bacteroidales bacterium | reverse complement strand
GAACGGGGTATCCCCATTGAAATATATGTATTTAGCAATGACCAGAAATGGGCTAACTATGAATCGGTACAAGCTGATATTTTTGACCACGTACTGGCGGTTATTCCTGAGTTTGATCTACGTGCTTTCCAAAATCCTACGGGTGATGATATTCAGAATATAAGTAAAATGGTACTTTCAAAACATGTTTAATTGGGTAATAACTATTAAAAAAATGTAAATATGAAAAAAAATAGCAAGTTGATTTGTATTTTATTTGGAATACTAATTGGAATTAGCTGCACAAGCAACAAAGAATTAGTTATAAATTATTCAAATCCTGGAATTGAATATTGGGGAAGAATTGATACTTCACAAATTGACGGTGCTGAACTTTACTGGTCCGGGACTTCAATAAAAATGAATTTTAAGGGTGAATCCATTCAAGCTTTACTAATGGATGAAACAGGAAATAATTATTATAATATTATTATTGATAATGACAGCTTATTTGTTTTAAGGCCCGATACAATTCAACAATATTACACTTTGGCAAGTAAATTATCAAAAGGAAAACATACCATTGAAATATTTAAACGAACAGAATGGGACAGGGGCAAAACAACATTCTTCGGTTTTAAAATTGAAGGTAACGCAAAAATTTTACCTAAACCGGCATCCAAAAAACGAAAGATAGAATTTTACGGAAACTCTATAACAGCAGGGTATGCTGTGGAAGATTTTTCGGGAAAAGATTCACCTGACAGTATTTTTACCAATAACTATCTCAGCTATGCTGCCATTATAGCCAGGCATTATGATGCAGAATACCAGTGTATTTGTAAAAGCGGTATTGGCATAACAATAAGCTGGTTTCCACTCACTATGCCTGAAATGTATGATAGGTTGATTCCAACAGATTCTGCAAGCAAATGGGATTTCTCACTATATACTCCTGATGTTGTTGTGATAAATTTATTTCAAAATGATTCATGGTTGGTTAACATGCCGGAAAGGTCAGAATTTAAAACAAACTTCGGAACCAAAGCGCCAAGTGATGAATTTATAATACGGGCGTACCAACAATTTGTATCCAATATAAGAAAGAATTACCCGCGTTCAAAAATCATTTGTGCCTTAGGAAATATGGATGCCACCCATGAAGGATCAAAATGGATGAACTACATCGAACAAGCTGTAGCAGCTTTACACGACGAAGATATATATACTCATTTCATACCATTTAAAGGTACCCCGGGACATCCTTCAATACAGGAACAAAAAGATTTGGCCAACAGCCTTATTCTATTTATTGATGAACATGTTGATTGGTAGGCTTAACAACACTTGACAATTTGAATTAAGTTAACTTCAAACTTTAAATCGACATCATACAAATCCTAAAGACTATATAAATTTTAGTATGATAATCATCAAATTAGAATAGTTAGTATTTTTGGATATTAAAGCAGATAAACTGGAGTATTTTTTATTACTTTTCGGTTACAATATTTATTAAAATTCATAAATTATTTGGGGATAGAATACATTTTTTGAAATGAATTACATAAAAGATTTTTTTTACAAGTTATGTAATTTTTCTTTCTTTAAGAGATTGACTCAATTTGGAGTCAATGAGTTAAAGAAGAATAATGCCCTGCTAATTTCGGGGAATGGATTATCACAGCTTATACCATTATTGGTATATCCTTTATTAACCCGGTTGTATTCACCGGAAGATTTCGGAACTTTGGCCCTTATTTTCAGTATTCACAGCATACTAATAACTATCTCGACAGGTAGGTACGAGTCGGCTATTATTTTACCAAAAGACGATAAAACCGCTTCTAACCTTTTTAGTTCAGGTTTTTCTATTAGTCTAATTGTTTCGTTTCTTCTTCCGTTTATTACTTATTTCTCACATAGCTTATTAATAAAATTCAATATAAATGAAGATCTTATTTTATGGATTTACCTGTTATCCATAACGGTGCTTGTCGCTTCTCTTGCACAGTTACTTAACGGGTGGGCTACCCGTAACAAATTGTTTAAGGCAATTGTCGGGTATACGTTTCTTTTGCACAGTACGGCTTCATTTTCTAAGCTATTTTTTGGGTATTTAGGAGTAAAGGATGGGTTGTTGATTTCTTTTTTTATTGGACAGGTACTTTCGAGTTTGTATTTCTTATTTGCTATGGGCAGATTAAAGAAAATGCCAACATTTGCCTTTTTAAGTAAGAAAATAATTTCTACGGCAAAAATTTATAAAAATTTTCCTAAATACAATATGCCCCGTTCATTGCTTAATAGCTTATCGGGTAATCTTCCTGTTTTTATTCTTACTGCTTTTTTTTCCGATTATGTTACAGGACAATTTTCACTTGCCTTTGCATTACTATTTCGACCGATTTTTATTTATAACAGTTCAGTTTCGCAAGCATTTTCGCAAAGAGTGGTGGAACTTAAGAATACAAATAAACCGGTTTGGCCTATTGTAAAGAAATTCCTGGTTCGAACGTTTTTATTTTCAACATTCCCGGCAATTCTTCTTTTGATATCTGCACCTTTTCTTTTTTCTTTTGTTTTAGGTGTAGAATGGAGACAGGCAGGTCAATTATGTTCGGTTATGGTGCCATGGTCTTTTGTGGTATTAATGGGTGGATCGATTGCCTTTGTGCCCTCTATTTTCTTTAAGCAATTGCAGGAGCTTATTATTGATGTTGTTTATCTCTGTTTAAGAATTTCAGCTCTTTTTATTGGTGTTTTGTTAAACAATGTTTTATTGGGTATAGGATTATTCTCATGTTGTGGTGTACTAATAATAGTGTACCAACTTATTTGGTACCGAAGTCTGCTTAAAAAGTCGGATGAAGCATTATCTTTACATTTATGAAAATA
>CAZWGG010000020.1:0-3359 GCA_964633305.1 uncultured Bacteroidales bacterium | reverse complement strand
TACAGTCTTAATGGCAAAGATTTCTACGATCTCAAAGAGGTTTTTTATGAAAATACTGGTTATTCCCTCATGGTATCCACCTAACGGCGGAGGCTTTTTTGTGGATCAGACCCGGTGGTTGATTGAAAGTGGAATACATGCAAACGTGGTAGTTGCTGAAGAAAAAAGTTTAAAAAAGGTATGTCTTAAAACTTTTAGAAATGAGTTTAAAGTGTCAAGAAAGGAAGAATTTGGTATTCAAACATTCAGGAAGTCACAACTAAGAATTCCAAAACTCAACAGGCTAAATACCTTTATGTGGATACAAACAGCCAGTAATTTGGCTAAAAGGTATATTAGCGAGCATGGTAAACCTGATTTAATTCAGGTTCATAGTTGCATGTGGGCAGGGTATGTTGCTGTTATGGTAAAAAAGAAATATGGAATTCCTTATCTTATTACAGAACATCGCGGACGGTTCAACAAAAATAATGCTACAAAAGCAACCGACTTTTTATCATGGTATTTCCCTTTTATTAAGGAGGCATTATGCAATGCCGATGGTATTATACCGGTATCTCAATTATTAATTCCTACGCTTGAAGAAATTGCAGAAAAAAAACTTAACTGTGTAGTAATTCCAAACCCGGTTGATGAAAATCTTTTTAAGCCAGAAAAATTATTAAAGAAGAGTTACGGCAAAACAAGCTTTTTAAATATTTCGAATTTCCTTCCATATAAAGCTATAGATGTTCTTATTAAAGCCTTTCATGATGCACTTAATAAGGAAGCTGGCCTTGAACTTCACCTGGTAGGAGAAGGCCCCGGAAGAATGAAGATACAGACAATGGTTAAATCATTGGGTATTACTAAACAAGTTTTTTTTCACGGGTGGTTACCTGGGGAAGAAGTAAAAGAAAAAATAAATGCCTGCGATTTTCTTGTACTTTCAAGTTATAACGAAGCACAACCGTTAGTTATAGGAGAAACTTTATTATGTGGCAAGCCTGTTTTAGGGACTAATATTATTTCCGAACAAGATGTACCTCCTTTTGCCGGTTATATTGTTAAAACGGGTCATCCTAGCCTCATAACAGAAGCCATGTTAAAGGCACATAAAGAGAAAGATAATTTTAATACAGACAGGATAAGGAAATTTGCATTAACCCGTTTTGCACGCAGTTCGGTAATACCTTCCATTATTCACATCATGAATTCAATTTGTTAAAAACAGAAGTAATTCTATGATAAAGGTTGACCTGGTATACAATTATGGATTTAAATGGCACAATAAAGAAGGTATTTTTGTTAAAGGATATTTATTTGATACGAGTAACAGGCTTTATACCGGAGAAAAGTTGATCCAATATTTTTACTGTGTTTCAAATTATTCAGATTTTAAAAGGATGGTTTCAGAGGCTAATGGCATGTTTTCGGTAATTATAAACCGAGAAGGAAAATTTTTTGCCGGAGTGGATATTATTCGTACTTTCCCTTTGTTTTATTTCGTTGTTGATGGGGGTTTACATATTTCAGACAGCTCGAATTTTTTGGCACAAACATATCAAAAAAAAGTTAACGAATTAGCAACTCGAGAATTTATTGCAACAGGATTTGTAACCGGCAGTTCAACACTATTTACTGGTATTAAACAAATACAGCCAGGTCAGGTAGTTCAATTTCAAAATAGTCAGATTAAAAATAAATTTTATTATTTATATGTTACACAAAAAGTTTTTTCTGATGATTATACAACACTAAAGACAAAACTTTATTCCATAATTGACAGGACTGTTGAAAGAATGGTTTCTTCAATAAGCGATAGTCCGGTTTTATTACCGTTAAGCGGAGGATACGATTCCAGGCTAATTGCCGCTGCTTTAAAACTGAAAGGGGTTGAAGATGTTACTTGTTTTACCTTTGGGAAAAAAGGGTTAAAGGATACTGAAATTTCAAAATGGGTGGCAGAAAAACTTGGCTACAAATGGTTTTTTATTGAATATACCGATGATTTTATTAATGGTTATTTTGATAACCAAATTTTTAAAAAATATTACCCCTATGCAGCAAATGGCAGTTCTTTTTTCTACATGCAGGAATATTTTGCTATGCTACTTTTAAAAAACAAGATTAAAATACCGGGTAATGCTGTTTTTATTCCGGGGCATTCGGGTGATTTCCTTGGAGGAAGCCAACTAACTAAATTTAATTTAAGCCAACATTACCCGTTAAAACAGGTTGTTGATATTATATATAAACTGAAATACAGCTATATTTTACCGGGTCTTAATTATAAAAAAGTCTTTAAAACTAAAATCAAAGACGATATAAAATCTTTTTTTACTGATGAAACAAAAAGTTTTGCCTATTCAATAATTGAAAATTGGGATTACAAAGAAAAACTGGCAAAAACAATAACAAATTCGGCCAATGTGTTTAGCTATTTTGGGTATCAATACCGGTTGCCTTTTTGGGATACCGAATTAGTAAATTTTTTCAAGATGTTACCTTATACATATAAAATGAATAAGAAGTTATATAATGAGGTTTTAAAAGAAGCGTATTTCAGTAAATTGGATATAAATTTTAAGGATGAACTTCAACCTTCACAAATCGAGATAAGGAAGCAACTTTTTAAAAATAGTCTGAAACCCTGGTTGCCAAAGTTCATAAAAATAAGGACAACACGACGGCAAGACTGGGCAAACTACCATGCCGTTACCAGGCCAATGATCAGGCAAATGACAGAATCTGGCCTAAAGTTTAAAGCATTTGATATTCCTTATAATGCTGTTATTATGCAGTGGTATGTTTCTCAGTTGGAGAAATGATATTTTGAAAGGATACGGAAACAGATTTATTTCTCTTAGGATATATGTTTAAAAAACACGAAACGTTTATACAAATGCCGCATCACCATCACCATCCCGGAAAAAGAATTTATCTGTATTCCCAAGTTTACCAAGTAGTGTTTTGCTAATAAGAAATTTATGTTCCATATTTCGGATTAGAATGAACGGGTTTCTACCCGATTTAATGGCCGGGGACAATACAGGGTGATAAGTGCTTATTGTCCTAATACCAGCTTTTAACGCGTGGGCATATAGTATGCGTTTTATGGTTTGGGTATCCTTTTTTTCAAAATACAGATAAGGGGTTTTCAGGTGTGTACCCCTGAAAGTTAAGACGAGAAAAGCAATTAATTTATAGTTTGTATCATATACCTTGATAAAATGCTGTTTAAAATTACTTATGGTTGAAGAAAATTCATATCTCCTGGCATTCATATCACGAAACGGTGCATTCAATATCCATGGATAACGCATCATCCAGTGAAATTCTATTTCATTTTTCGGGGTAAGGTGCCCCGGGCTCTCTTG
>CAZWGG010000019.1:0-19915 GCA_964633305.1 uncultured Bacteroidales bacterium | reverse complement strand
AATTCCACTGCCTGGTTTATGTTCATATCAAGCACATCACTAATGGATTTGCCTTTATAACGAATTTCAAGGGTTTCACGATTATACCGTTTGCCATTGCATTCATCGCAAACCACATAAACATCGGGTAAAAAGTTCATCTCAATGGTTCGTACACCAGCACCCTGACAAACTTCACAACGTCCGCCTTTTACATTAAATGAGAACCTGCCGGGTTTATATCCCCGTATTTTTGCTTCCCGGGTTTGTGTAAATAACCCACGAATATCCGAAAAAACCCCGGTATAGGTAGCAGGATTGGAACGGGGTGTCCGTCCTATAGGTGATTGATCAACTTCAATAATTTTGTCGATATTCTCTATTCCCTTAATAGAGGCATAAGGTAACGGTTCAAGATTTGAACGATAGAAATGTTTACTTAATATGGGATATAGTGTTTCATATAACAAAGATGATTTGCCACTTCCTGATACGCCTGTAACACAAATTAACTTACCAAGAGGAATTTCAATATCGATATTTTTCAGATTATTACCTGTTGCTCCTTTTAGAATAATAGAATTCCCTTTACCTTTTCTCCTTGCTACCGGTATCGGAATAGTTTTTTCATTGTTCAGGTATTGAGCAGTTAAGCTGCAACTCTCTTTTATCTCTTCAGGTGAGCCGAAAGCAATAACTTTACCTCCATATCTTCCTGCAAAAGGGCCAAGATCAATAATATGATCTGCCGATTGAATCATTTCTTTATCATGCTCAACAACAATGATTGAATTCCCTGAATCGCGAAGTTTTTTTAACGCATCAATTAACCTTCGGTTATCACGCTGATGAAGACCTATACTGGGCTCATCAAGTATATATAATACATTAACAAGTTGTGTTCCAATTTGTGTAGCAAGCCTTATACGTTGACTTTCACCACCTGATAAACTCCTGGCACTGCGATTTAAAGAAAGGTAATTTAACCCTACATCCATCAAAAAGCGAAGCCTACTTTTTAATTCTTTCAAAATTTCACCGCCAATTTTTTTTTGTTTATCAGTAAGAAATTTATCTACACCTTCAATCCATTTATATAGTTCACTAATATCCATCCCAGCCAAATCGGCAATATTCTTATCATGAATTCTGAAATATAGTGACTCTTTTTTTAGTCTTTTTCCATCGCATTCGGGGCATTTCACTTTTTTTATGAATTGATAGGCCCATTTATTTTCTTTCTCTTTTCCATTCCCCCCTTGCAGATTAGAAATATAATTTACAATTCCTTCAAAACTTAAAAAATAATTTGATGATGATCCTAATGGTGTATTTTCCAACTTAAATGATTCTTCAGAGCCATATAAAATTACATTCAACCCATCTTCAGGAATTGATTTAACAGGAGTATTAAGTGTAAAATTATATTTCTTAGCAATAGCCTCAATTTGCCAAAATATTAATGAATTTTTATAAGGGCCCAATGGCTCAATGCCTCCGCGTCTTATACTAATTTCCGGGTTAGGTATAATCTTATCCAAATCTATTTCATTAATAGTTCCTAATCCATTGCATCTGTGGCAAGCTCCCTGGGGTGAATTAAAGGAAAAGGTATGCGGGGCTGGTTCGTTATAAGAAATACCTGTTGTGGGACACATAAGTTGCCGAGAGAAATACCTTGTTTCTTCCTTTTCCATATCTAACAAAAGAATAATACCCCTACCCTGCTCCATTGCCATGGCTACCGTATTTTTAAGACGATTTCTGTCTTCACCTGAAATAATTAATTTATCAATAACCATTTCAATGTTATGTGTCTTATACCTGTCAACTTTCATTCCATGTTTAATCTCTTTTATTATGCCATCAACCCGGGCATGTAAATAGCCCTTTTTTCTAATCTGTTCAAAAAGCTCTTTGTAGTGTCCTTTTCTGCCCTTTACAAGGGGAGCAAGAATTACTGTTTTTTTAGTATTAAATTTTTCTGTAATAAGATCAAGAATTTGCTCATCGGTATATTTTATCATTTTCTCACCTGTATTATACGAATAAGCAATTCCCGCACGGGCAAATAAAAGTCTTAAAAAGTCATATATTTCGGTAATAGTTCCCACTGTTGAGCGGGGATTTTTATTTGTTGTTTTTTGTTCGATAGAAATAACAGGGCTTAATCCGGTAATTTTATCAACATCCGGTCTTTCCATATTCCCCAAAAACTGCCTGGCATAAGCCGATAGGGTTTCAATGTATCTGCGTTGTCCTTCGGCATATATCGTATCAAAAGCTAATGAAGATTTGCCGCTGCCGCTTAATCCGGTAATAACTGTAAATTTATTTCTAGGAATAATTACATCTATGTTTCTCAAATTGTGAACCCTTGCACCCAGAACACGAATCTCTTCATCTGATTCTAATACATTGTAATCCATTTGTAATTTATGTAAATTTTATTGGGGAGAATCCATTTTCTGTTGCAATAAAAGATTGTAGCTACGATAACCTTTCTCAGGGATTTTAATGCTATAACTTTTCCCTGTTTTATTGTCAAGGTAATTTTCTCTTAACCACGGATTAAAATATTTCAGCATTTTATAGTTTATATCAAATTTCTTGGCAAAAGAACTGAAATCGGAAATCGATGTATCGATTTTAACTTCATAAGTAGGTATTTGAGGATAAAGGTCTTCTTTATCTAACACAAATCCATAGTTTGCAGGACTTTCAATAACCAGTTTCATTGCTAAAATCCTAAAGATATATCGAGCTGTTTCTTCATTCAACAATAAATTATAATAATTGTTTTCATGCTGCCGTTCAATTTGCCTGTTCGTACCATGCCGACCTGCGTTATAAGATGCTGCTGTTAGTGTCCAGTTATTATATTTGGTATACGATTCAAGCAGAAACTTGCAAGCAGCTTCGGTAGATTTTTCAATATGGTAACGTTCATCAACCTCGTTGTTTATTTCAAGACCATAATCCCGGGCTGTACCTTTTACCAATTGCCAAAAACCAACGGCTTGTTTAGGAGAAACAGAATTATCAAGGCCACTTTCAATTACGCATAAGTATTTAAAATCGTCGGGTATTTTGTTTTTTTTCAAAATGGGCTCAATAACAGGAAAATATCGATTAGTTTTTTTTATTAATAAAAAAGTTTGAGAATGAAAATAAGTATTAATAAGCAGTTCTCTATCCAGGCTTTCTCTTGTATCGAAATTATCGAGCGGTACTTTTTCCCCTGCAAAGTAGAGTTCATCGGGTATTTTAACGGCAGCAACATTATAAAATACCTTTTCAGGTTCACTTTTTTCTTCTTCGGTATTTGTAAATCCTTGAACTATAATTATTAATATAGCTAATGCTACAATAGAAACTAAATATAATTTTGTGGATAAACAAAATGAACTAAAAAAATTAAAAATTTTTCTATTTCCCACCCTGTCAGTTTTTAATACTATTACACTAAAACACAAAATTAGTTAAAAAAAGTGGGAATAGTAGAGTTTCTTGACTTATCTTGTTAGCTCAATAATTGGTCTTAACTAAACGTATAAGGTTAAAAAATTAAACTAACTCCAGTATAAATTCCAAAAGAATAGGGGTTAATGCTGTATCGTGGTTCTTCATAAATTGGATTTAGATAGTATTTAAATTTGGGCTCTAAATTTATAATTAAATCAGCGAGAATTGGGTATTCTATGCTAAAGCCAATTAATCCGGCAAAATTAATTTTTGAAATTTCATCTGTTGTACCATCTATCCTAGATCCATCATTATAATTTCCGTATAAATCCCTTCTTATTAAAAAATTGGTTGTAACACCGCTAATTACAGCAAAATCCATTTTCTTATCAACAATCTTATATTTTAGGTTCAATGGTATTTCAACGTATTCAAAATATTGTGTGACAGATGAAGGTATGTCACTAACCTGGATGGAATTTACGGCAAGATCAGAAGCATTACCACTACCATTACTATTATCGTATGTTAACAAATTAGAAGCTGGATTGCTTTTTAAAGGTAAAATTTTGCCTGTGGAGTTACCCAAATAAATAGTATTGTCCCTGACCTGGGCAACAGAATTCCAATTACTAAATACTTCCTTTTGATTAACATTTCCACGAAGATTATCAATAGAGGGTTGCAAATTATCATTATCTATACCATACTTTGAGTAATAAACACCACTTTGCACAGATAATCGTTTACCAGGCCGGATGTTTACGTTAATTCCTCCCACATAAGCTAAAACTCCCGATTCATGTGAATCGAACTGATCCTTTATATAATCATTGATATGATCAGTCGATACATCCCTGTATGAGTATGACGGTCCAAATTGTCCACCAATTTCCCATTTCTTGCTTTTTTTATTTGTATCTTCTTCTTTAGCATTGTTTTCAACAATATATGCAAGAATTAAATCATCTGAAGCTCCTGGTAAAATTTCTGAATTAACCGGGATAGGAGGATTTTTTCCAGTTTCAAATTCCTCGGGATTTTTTCTTTTTATTGGTTCAAGAACACCAGCTTCTCTTTTTCTTTTAGGAGAATAATGATTTGTAACAGGAAAAGCATTGGCTAACGACGGCCCTGTTATGTCTTTATTATTATCATTCAATTGTTTACTGTTAGTTTCATTTCCCTTGTTATTTGCCAATGATTGAGGATTTTCCCGAATAATTGGAGTTAAGGCTTTTCTCTTATCAGATGCCTGAAGAAGATTATCTTCATCATCTCCAGGTTGATTAACAACCCATTTATTATTATTTTTTGATTGGGTTGATTTATTTGAAAAAGTTTCTTTATCATTTTCAGGCGCACTACTAATATTATTTTTTATTGTTGCGTGTTCCTGCCCTTCCGAAGAATTTCCATTACTAGCAGGTTCGGATTTTTTATTAGAGAAATAATTAACGGCTAAACTTAGAGAAAATAGTATAACAAGTCCGGCAGCTACCCGGCTGATAAAGAAAACTAACTTACGTTTCTTTTTATGCCCAAGACGATCGGCAATATTATCCCAAACTCCGGGTCTCGGCTTTTCCTGGTAGTCTTCAAGCTGTTTTCTAAAATTCTTATCAATATTTTCTAAACTTTCCATCATATCTTCATCTGTTTATCTGAACCGTTCTATTAAAATATTTGCTGACCTTATCCTGCAAAATTGACCGGGCCCTTGATAAATTTGATTTTGAAGTTCCTTCTGAAATGTTTAATATCTCACTTATTTCTTTATGTGAGTACCCTTCAATAGCATAAAGATTAAAAACCAATCTATATTTTGGAGATAATCCTTGTACTAATTTCATTAATTCCTGTGCCGATATTTCACTGTTTATTTCATTGTAATGAGTTGTTATATTATTGTTTTCTTTAATTGTATCATTTATATTTATTACCCGGCATTGCTGACGGTATTTTTCAAGAGCTGTATTCACCATTATTCTTCTTATCCATCCCTCAAAAGCTCCCTCAAACCTGAATTGTCCTACTTTTTCAAATATTTTCACAAATCCATCCTGCATAATATCCTCTGCATCATTATAATTATCAGCATATCTCAGGCACACTCCAAACATTTTGTCTTTAAACAAAACATAAAGATATCTTTGCGCCTTAGGATCGCCAGCCTGACAGCCTTTAATGATATAATTCAGATCTTCAGTCAATTTTCAGTACTGATATATTTCTCAAATTTACATCTTTTTATTTGTTACTAATTAAGAATTTAACGGACTCATTTATATGATGTAACCAATAAACAAAAGGTTGCGTTAAAAGAAATGTTTGGATTTTTTATCTTACCACAAACAATTATCTTTAACTCTTAAACGAGAAATGAATTTATGACAGGAACCAGAAAAATATCTGAAAATAATAAAAGGTTGATCGATTATTTGATTATACTTGGCGTCCTATTCCTGGGGTTATGGCAACTTGCCTTTTTTCGTTCTGTTATGAAATGGGATATCGTAGATATTAATCTACCCTGGAATTATTTTATTAGTGAGTGCATGAACCACGGTATATTGCCATTATGGAATCCTTACTCCATGTTCGGATTTCCCCAATATGGCGACCCGGCTACCTGGTACCCTGTTAATTGGGTTATTGGCCTTATCAGGCAGTATGATCTTTATGCCGTTCACTTTGAATATTTACTTCATCTTTTTCTAGCTGCCATAGGAATGTATAAACTTGGATTTTTATTTGGGTTTTCAAGAAATACAAGATTAATAGTTGCCATTTCATACATGTTTTCCGGATTTTTTATCAGCAATGCACAACATATATGGTGGCTAATTAATGCAACGTGGTTGCCTTTTATCTTTTTATATTTTATCAGGCTATATAAAATTCCAACATTTTCTGATTCTGTAAAACTAGCATTTGTAATTTTTCTTGCCCTTTCCGGGGGGTATCCTGGTTTATTTATTTCAACAGCATACTTATTCTTAGCAATTTTTTGTTTTCTGCTTATAAAAAATTTGATGGCTAAAAACTTCTTGGAAATCAAAAAATGGCTTTTATTTTTGTCAATCACTTGTATATTTCTTGTTTTTTCTAGCCTGGTTGTATTTGTGAGTTCGTTTGATTTCTCTCACTACATAAACCGTGGTGTTGCTTTACCTTATAATAAGGGAGGTACTTTATTTGGTTCATTTCCGCCAAAGGCACTTTTATCAGCTGTTTTTCCGTATTCGGTAAGTCTTAACGATTCAAACATTTGGGGTGCTGACTTTTCTGTTTTAAATATTTATTTCGGGTTCTTTTGCTTACTTATATTATTAATTACTGTATTTGCAGGTAAAATATCTAAAAAAAGCCTGTACTATTTTGTCATTGGTATTGTTTTTCTTTTAATTGCTATGGCTGAAGTATTTCCATTCAGAAAATGGCTTTATCTCTACATTCCTTACATGGATATGTTTAGGTTCTCATCCATTTTTAGGTTATTTGCTATATTCTTTTTTATACTGGCAACGGGGTTTGGCATTGAAAAATTAAATTCAGATCAGGGATACAAAATTAAATTTGTTCGATATGGCCGGATGGCAGGTATATTGCTGTTTCTTTCTCTGCTTATCCTGTTTTTTAATCTCAATAGATGGAAGTTTAAATTACTGTTCACAAAAGGATTTTCTCTTTTTGACCATATAGCCGGTATAAATGAAAAAATATTTCTCCAGGGAGTGATACATATCGGTTTACTTGGAATATTCCTGTTTATCATTACCTGGAAAAAAACTTGGTGGTACTGGGCTTTAACAAGTATAGTAATAATAGATATGATCTTGTCTGTACAGTTAAATATAAATGCTACTGTAACAGAACGTTATTCTCCTAAAATTATCAACAATTACCTGAAAAAACTTCCTGCAGGCTTTCCCATTCCATCTTTAACCCACTCCATTAATAACACAAATGACAAAACACTTGAACCAAACATACCTTATATCTGGAGAAACCTCGGAGAGCTTTATAAAACGCCTTCAAGCAGTAGTTTTAGTCCTTACCGGTTAAATACTGTTCATACATCCATTATAAACAAAAGCCTTGATAATATTCTTGATAATCCCATAGTTTTTCTTACAAAACCAATTATTCGACCTGATGGTACAGATTTTTTGGAAATATTACCTTATGATCCGGAATCGCTGCAAGTCACACTATTTAAACCTAATAGATTTGAAATGAATGTTAATCTCGACAGTTCTCTCACACTTGTATTACTCCAGAATTATTATCCATATTGGACAGCCACAGTTAATGAAAAGAAACAATCTATAATAAAGATAAAAGATACTTTCATGTCATTAAAACTTGGTAAAGGAGAGCATCATTTAGTATTTGAATTCAAGATAAAAAAAGTGATGGTTGCTTTTTGGATCAGTTTGATAACATGGGGCTTTTGTTTAATTATAATTGGATTGACCTGGATAAAGAAATCTAGCGACTTAAAAAACCAACTTTTTAAACTCATATTTATATTCTCTGTTTTAATCCTATTTATAGGGCTTATATTGATAAATATGCGTAGATACCATGTTGTCAAAAATACTATTCCTTCGCTCTCAGAAGCATCTGAAAAGCTTGGAAATGATACGGTTAGCTTGCTTTTAAATATCGATACCCCTTTTTATTTGCCGAAAAATAGTAGCCATTATGCTACAATAATAAGGCCTCAACAGAAAAAAGATATGGCAATACTGAATCGGTATTTGCAGAAAAATGACACCAAGTACTTGCTTTATGCCCAGGTTAATGCCATTTATATGCCTGAAGCAGAGTGGCTTATTCACACATATTACCCGCGGGAAATTGTCCGAAAGCAATTTGGTACCGATTATTTTGTTTTACTGAAAAAAGAAACAGTTGGTAAAGATGCTGTTCTTTTCCACAGCATGAATGATTTTGAAAAACCTGCACCCGGTTGGTCCATTAATTCACAACATATTGATACTGTTGTTGCCTATTCAGGAGAATACAGCAACAAGATAGACTCAATAAATATATACAGTTCTACTTTTAACACTACATTTTCGAAATTGCCACCAACCAAAAATAACCTGTTTAGGATAACTTTAAAAGCATTAACTAGCCCTACTGCTGATCCGCTAATTATTTTCCAGGTTATCCGGGAAGGCAAAACGGTTATTTGGAAAGGAGAGCATATTCGAAATATGATTACTTGTGATGGAAAATGGAACAATGTATGCATGTTCAAGCACCTGTATGAAAATGTGAATAAAAATGATAATCTTAGAATTTATGTATGGAACAATTCCAAAGGCAACGTTTGGATAGATGATTTTAAAATTGAAATAATAGATTGACGTTAGGCATTACTGAATCGACTGGTAATAAATAAAAAAACATAACTAATGCAAATTAACTTAAAAAAAGAGAAAAAGGCACTATTTGGAAGTTGTGGCGTTACTATCTTCTTTAACCTTTCCTTTGCCTCTGCCTTTGACTTTTATCTGTAACTAACTGTGTTATGGATTATTGCTTATTCATTTTTGATATTGTTTAATTGATTAAAGTTTATCTATTTTTCATTGAAAACCGAATGTGTTAGCAATAACCGTTAACAACAGTATTTACTTTGAAATTGGCATTGCATAGGCAGATACATCTTTGCCTGTTATTTCCTTATCGCATAATATAATTAATCTTTCCAGTACATTCCGGAATTCACGAATATTTCCGGTCCATCTAATCTTTTGTAACTCTTTAATAGCATCCTCTGAAATATTTATTTTAGGCCGACCATATTCACTGCATATTTGTTCATTAAAATAATTTGCAAGCAGTGGAATATCATTAATACGATCGTTGAGTGTTGGTACTTGTATTAATATTACACTAATTCTGTGGTAAAGATCTTCTCTAAAGGTTTTTTTTTCGATTTCCTCTTTAAGGTTTTTATTTGTAGCAGCAATAACCCTTACATTTACCTCAATATCTTTATCGCTACCTACCCTTGTTATCTTGTTCTCTTGTAAAGCCCTTAAAACCTTTGCCTGGGCAGATAGGCTCATATCTCCTATTTCATCAAGGAAAAGTGTTCCCCCGTTAGCTTGTTCAAATTTACCTTTTCGTTGTTTAATTGCCGATGTAAATGCTCCTTTTTCATGACCAAAAAGTTCACTTTCAATTAATTCCGAGGGTATAGCGGCACAGTTTACTTCTACAAAGGGAGTTCCTGCCCTATCGCTTTTTTCATGCAACCACCGGGCAACAAGTTCTTTTCCTGTTCCATTACTCCCGGTAATTAATACTCGTGCGTCAGTAGGGGCAACCCGTTCAATCATATCTTTTACTTTTTTTATCGAATCTGATTCACCTACAATATCATATGTGCCTGCAACTTTTTTCTTCAATATCTTTGTTTCCGTAACCAATTCGGTACGTTCCATAGCGTTTCTTATAGTAACCAGTAAACGGTTTAAATCAAGTGGTTTTTCTATAAAATCATAAGCCCCTTTCTTTATGGCCTCTACGGCTGTTTCAATATTTCCGTGTCCCGATATCATAATTACAGCTATATCTTTTTGCTTTTCCATGAGTTTGTCAAGAACTTCAATACCATCCATCTCAGGCATTTTTATGTCACATAGTACTATGTCAAAATTATCTTTCTCGAATAGCTCTAACCCTTCTTTGCCATTAGTTGCCAGTTCTAATTTGTACCCCTCGTATTCAAGTATTTCTTTTAGAGTACTCCTAATACTTTTTTCGTCGTCAATTACTAATATATTGGCCATATTTTATGAATTACTGGGAAAAACAAAAATTGTGTTAAAAATAGTTATTTTATAAGTTTTGTTTAATATTATTCCAAAAAGTTCAATACTAATTTTTATACTTGTTCCGGCTAAAATGTACAACATAAATTCCTGTTATAACAATTATCCCACCAGAAATATGCCAAATAGTAAGATGTTCATGAAGCAATACCAAAGCCAAGAAAGCAGTAATTAAAGGTTGGCCGAGCAATGTAGGCGATACAATAGATGCCGGAAGATAACCTTGAGAATAATTTACCAAATACCAGCCAAAAATTTGCACCCCAATTCCAAAAGCCAGAAAATGTAAATATGTTTGCTGATTGTATCCTGTGAATTCATAATTAAAAATTATCACACAAAAAGCTAATACAACAGCAGAGCTAAATGTAGTGATAAACAAATAACTAAGAGTATCTACCAATTTTCTCCCCACCTGGGATACCAGGCAAAAAGTCCCATAAAATAATCCCGATGCCAGTCCCAATAATGATCCAAATAAAATACCATTAGCAGAAAATATATCGTTTTTTACTACTAAAGAAATCCCTACAACCGCCAATACCAGGCCAACCCAAAATTTTGGATTATGCTTTTCCCTAAAAAATAACATTGATCCAATGCCTACCCATACAGGAGCAGTATTTGCAAAAATTGTAGGGACAGTAGCGTTACTGACCACTACTCCTGTTGACCATAGTGACAAGTCAATACCAAAACATATGCCACCTAAAACAGCCATCATTATCCCCTTAACAGGGAAATGAAGATTTTTTTTAAGCATATTATATACAAAAGGAATACATAGCACAACAGTACCAATCCCCATTCGATAAAAGGACGTCACAATCCCCGGGGCATCAGCAGATTTTATAATTATTGCTGAAAAACCCAAAAATAGTAATCCCCCGAATAAAGCTGTATAAGCACTTCTATTTTTTCTGCCAGGAATAATCAATTTTTTTTTTATAAGACACAAAAATAGGGGTTTTTACTGACTTAAAAATTTCTTTGATATCATTTCCATCTAACTCCTTGACTATTCGATATAATCGTAAATTATGTTTATCTGCAACTTGAATTAATTGAATGAATAATAAAAGAATTATTGTTACCCGGAGGAAGGTATGATGCAAACTATGAAGCTCTATTTGGTGATAGAACAATAGAGACAATAAAAATATTTATCCCAAATATCACCATAATATGCGTTAGTGGATTACGGTTTAAAGAAGGGGGTTTTTGTCATGGGTCTGAAGAAGTTAGGGTGAAACATTTACCTTAGACAATTCCCACAGATTCAAGAGTAATAGCAGCAGACTGGACAAAGATAAGAAAAAGAGATACCCATGCTTTTGGCCCATCTGTTGATCAATTGAAACTAGGAGCAAAAAAGGCCATTGTTATTTCTAGTAAACCACCCAGAGATTCATCTGGCAATGACAGCCAAGAATTTGATGAACAAATAAAAAGAATGAAAAAATCAAAAATTGTTGTTGATATAGTTTAACCATATAAATTTATTATTTTCTACTCTTTCCATAACTTGTTGTTATTATTTTTGATTTATTCTTATTTTGAAAGAATTCCAGTATATATCCTTACCTTTGGCCTTCAAAATTTCTTGAACTTTATTTCACATTTCCTGTTCTCATGATTTATGGCTAAACATACAAACCGAAAACAAAACACTAAAATAATTCTTATTTTGGGGGCAATGACCACGTATGTCCCTTTTTCTATTGATGCGTATTTACCCGCTATTCCTGAAATTGCAACCCAATTTGGAACCACTGTTGCCAGAATGTCTTTTTCTTTATCAACTTTTTTCATAGGATTTGCTATTGGTCAGATTTTATACGGTCCTCTTCTCGATAGGTTTGGAAGAAAACCACCATTATACTGGGGACTAAGTATAAGCATACTTTCATCTATAATTTGTATGTTATCCGGTAATGAAGTAATCTTTATGATATCCAGGTTCTTTCAGGGTTTGGGAGCTTCAGTAGCTACTGTAGCTGCTATAACCATGGTACGTGACTTCTTCTCGAAAGAAGAAAGTGCAAAAGTTTTCTCTTTGCTTGTACTTGTTATAGGATCTTCACCTCTTCTGGCACCAAGCATTGGCGGAGCCATCACTTCCCGTTTCGGGTGGCCATGGATCTTTGTCTTTCTTTCATGTCTTGCTATACTACTAATTCTGATTGTTCATAACTTATTACAAGTTAACTACCAGGCTAATAAAGAAATATCACTGAAAATAAGGCACCAGACCCTAAGGTATCTTTCAATATTAAAAACCCCTCAGTTTTTAGTTTATGTATTTGCAGGTGCTTTTTCTTTCTCTTCATTGTTTGTTTATGTGGCCGGTTCTCCTATTATATTTATACAGGTCTTCAAAGTAAGCCCGCAGATTTTCGGAGGTATTTTTGCCTTGCTCTCAGTAGGATTTATAGGAGGAAGTCAACTGAATATTTTATTTCTTCAAAAGTTTAAAAGCAAACAATTATTCAGGATGGCTTTATCTGCACAGGTTATTATATCGCTGGTATTTTTGATTGGAGCCTTAAAAGGCTGGTACGGAAAAACGGAAGTACTTATTTTACTTTTTATTTTATTGTTTTGCATGGGTATTACTTCTCCTAACGCTATAGCCCTGGCATTGGAACCCTTTTCCGGAAACCTGGGAAGCGCCTCGGCACTTTTAGGCACAATACGTATTGGTATTGCAGGATTAGCATCGGGAGGTATAGGTCTTTTTCACACCAAAAGTATTATTCCTGTTGCTCTTATAATGACGTGTACAACAATTATAGCGATGTTAATATTTATTGGAGGAATAAAAAGGATCAGGTATTCAGGATGAGCTAATTCTTTAGGAACATAAAAATAAATTTAAATCCTATTTTTTAAAAAACAAGTCTGGCTGGTTTTATCCTATATTGATTATCTTTATAAAATACGATAAGTAAAGAGAACTGATATTAAATGTTATTATTATCCTAAGTAGTTTTCTGGCAGATACTATATAGTAAAATTCAATGTTTTTATTGAGTAAGGTGTATCCCCCTTTTTTAAGACATGGGCGTTAACTTCTATTTATCTCTGTAAGGTATGAAACCTCTACGAGGTTTTTCCATTTTGATGTTTATGTTTTACTACAATATTGCAACTTCGAAGTTGAATTATCGCGTAGCGATTTTATTATTGTAAAACTATTTATCATTTAAACAATAAACCTCGTAGAGGGTTTCATATTGAGATTAGAAGTTAACAGCCCTGCTTTTTAAAGAGTGAATTGGCCACCAGTGAAATCTTCAGAACCACGGAGTTCGCCAGTGGCCGTTGGGTGGTACAAATTCTTTAAAATGCCGATAACAAAAATTTTATTTGCCCGAACTCACGTTAATGTATTCACTTTTTGTAATAACCATTTCTGACTTTTTAGCATCATCAGGATTAATGTACATGGAAATAAATATGGTCAAACTATCTTCGGGTTTTACAAAATAACCTCCATAATGCAGGAAAAAACATAAGTCAACTTCTTTTTTACTTATGGGGGTAAAATCTTATGTGCCGTCTCTAAAAACGGTCTACAAATATAAGTGGCTGGAATTCCCAAGCCACTTAGCTATCAAACCGTTACAATATTCGTTGGTGGTAGTTAATGTTCGATATATCCTAAATCTACTAAAAATCTTTCTATCTTTAAATAAACATCTTTTTTATTCTTGTCCCAAGGTAAATGATCTTGTCCGGTATATATATTTAATTCACATCTATTACCAAATTTTTTCATCTTTTCAGTAAATTCTTTAATTGTCCAAATTGGTAACAGGTTATCTGAATAACCATGAAAGATAATAGTAGGAGGAAGGTTTTCCTTTATATTATGTGTTGGTGAACTTTTTTCTACTAAAGAACTGTCTCTTAAAATTTCAATAAACCATGGATCTTCTTTTGTATTCAAACATGCAGACCATAATATTAAAGCATTAGGAATCGAACTAATTGCTTGGTTTTCATTAGGTTCATCAAATCCCTTTAAAATTGCTGTCGATGCAGCAAGATGGCCCCCTGCAGAAAAACCCGCTGCAACAATTTTAGTAGTGTCAATTAATAAATCCTTTGCATTTTCTCGGGTCCAACGAATTGCAGAATTGGCATCTTTAATGCACTCAATTGGTGTATTACCTGCTTTTTCTTCTGCTAATCTATATTCAATACTTATAGTTATAAAATTTAATTTAGAAAAATATTTACAAAAATCATATCCCCATTTGGCATTACCTCTAGTCCATCCACCACCATGAAAAAAGACAATAGCAGATAATTTTTCATTTGACATAATGCTATCTGGATAAAAAATATGAGCTTCAAGCTGACTTGAATCAATCTCTTTAAAATACCTGATAATAATGTCATTAGTTTGAGCTTTACCATTTAGCATTATTGTGAACATAAATGCTAAAAATAAATTAAATGTTTTCATAAGTTCTCAATTTGATCTGGATATTTATTTGAGACAAAATTAAAAGTATGTTAAGCTAAATATGTCATAAAAATGTAATATTATGTAAATAATTGTCATTAACATTTAAATAGTGTCAGTGCGAAAACTCGTTTTTTTTCGGAAGTGGCTACGAGCAAGCTTCAAGTGCAAGGCTTGCGAAGGCCAAAAAATGGGAGTTTACTAAACGTAAATGACCAGTTTTCGGACGAGCATAACGCAGCAATTGGAGTTTTCGCGCAGCCACTAAATATGAGTTGCAGTAGGTTAAAGGATTATAGCCCTGTTAAATCTTCCTGCAATCTGTTAAAGAAAAAACATTTAACACCTGATTTTCATATACATACCATTACAGGTTATACAGGTGCAAATTTGTTTTCGGAATTAAAAGGAGGACATGATGGGTTTGTAGTTAGGCTTAAGGCAGATATAAAATGATAACCTCCGCCACCTGGGGCTGTCTCAAAAAAGATTTGTAATCCTTTACGAAAAAATAAATAACATCAATTGTTAACTGTTAAAACAAAATCCATCTATTATTTGTTATAGATTAATTAGTAATGAAAAAGTAAATAGAAACAACCATAAAAAGAATATAGACGCTAATACCTTAAAAAAAATAATACTATGAAAAAGAAAATTTTACTTGTATTAAGCATTCTTTTTGGCTTAGTGTTTATAAATGCGGGCTTAAATAAATTTTTTAATTACATGCCTATGCCGGAAAATATTCCGGAAAATGTGTTGAAAATAATGACGGCTTTTATGGAGATCGGCTGGATTATGCCACTGGTAGCTGTGGCAGAAATTATAGGGGGAATCCTGTTTATAACAACCAAATACCGCGCACTTGGGGCAATTGTTATTTTCCCGGTTATGGTTGGTATTTGTGTACATCATGCTGTTATTGCTCCATCAGGTCTACCATTAGTCCTTATTCTATTAGCCATAAACCTTTGGGTTATCATTGAAAACCGGGAAAGGTATAGGCCAATGATAAAATAGTTTCAACGGTTTTTATGTACCTGACATGAATTTACTACCGTTTTTTGGCAGTAAATGACGGAAATTTGTCATTTCAGACATCAATTACTTGTCATAACTTTGAGTTAATTAAACCTTATAATAAATATTAAATGAATGTACTATGATTAAAGTTGCTATTAACGGGTTTGGACGAATAGGACGTTTGGCCTTCCGTGAAATAATAAAAAATAAAAATTTGGAAGTTGTTGCTATTAATGATTTAAGTACTCCGTCAATGCTAGCCTACCTGCTTAAGTACGATTCCATCCAGGGAATTTTCAAAACTAAAGTAGGCTACACAGATAATTCACTTATTATTGACAATACGTCTATTTCCGTATATGCTGAACGAAATCCCCAGAACCTGCCCTGGTCAAAACATCAGGTTGATTTGGTTCTGGAATGTACCGGCATTTTCGGATCAAAAGAAAAAGCTTCTGCTCATTTTAGTGCAGGTGCAAATAAAGTGATTATCTCAGCACCATCGGATAACGATGTGAAAACAATAGTTTATAATGTAAATCATAACATCATCCAGAATAGTGACCGGCTAATAAGTTGTGCTTCATGTACCACTAACTGCCTTGCCCCAATGGCAAAAGTCCTTAACGACAAATTTGGAATTATCACAGGACAAATGACAACCATTCATGCCTATACCAACTCTCAACCATTGATGGACACACCCGATCCGAAAGTGAATTATCGTAAATCGCGGGCAGCTCCCAATAACATTGTTCCGTATACTACCGGGGCAGCTAAAGCAATAGGCCTGGTTATTCCTGACTTAAAGGGTAAACTTGATGGTTCTTCTCAACGGGTCCCAGTTCATTCGGGTTCGGTCGTAGAATTATTTACAATACTGGAGAAGAAAGTCAGTGCCGAAGAAATAAATGAAGCTATGAAATCTGCTGCAAATGAGTCGTACGGTTATATTGAGGAACCGATTGTATCAAGTGATGTTATTGGAATTAGTTTTGGTTCGCTTTTCGATGCAACGCAAACTAAAGTGGTTTCTTCTGATGAAAAACAATTGATAAAGACAGTAGCCTGGTACGATAATGAAATGTCGTTCGTATCTCAAATGATTAGGACTACTGAATATTTTGGGAACTTATAAAAATAGTATTATTTTAAAATGGTAACGTCTAAAAAATCTTTTTAAGCAAAAGCAGTTCCAAAGTTTCTTCGGTAATCGCTAGGAGTAGTTTTGATATGTCGTAAAAATAATCTTCGCAATATATCTGCGCTTCCAATACCGCATTCGTTTGAAATTTCATCCAATGTAAGGTTGGTTTCCTCTAGTCTCCGGCGTGCAGTTTCCAAACGAAGTTTCTCAATATATTTTGCAGGGGTAATACCTGATTCTCGTAAAAAAACACGGGCAAAATTCCTTGGACTCATAGATGCCTTTTCTGCTAATATTTCAACAGTAAGCTCTTCGTTAAGATGTTCAATGATCCAATCCTGTATTTTACAAATGGGTTAGTAATCTGCCGTTTGATGTAAAAGAATGTTACTGAACTGAGACTGATTTCCGGGACGTTCTAAATACAAAACCAATTGCCTAGCTATAGAAAAAGCAATATCCCTGCCATAGTCTTCTTCCACCAGTGCCAAAGACAAATCCATTCCTGTTGATATGCCGGCCGATGTATAAACATTGCCATCTTTTACAAAAATAGGGTCACTCTCTACTTTTACTTTCGGATAATAACTTGCCAGTTTGTCACAAACCCTCCAGTGTGAGTTTGCTCTTCTACCATTCAGAATTCCCGCTTCGGCCAGGATAAAAGCACCGGCACAAATAGAACAAACCCGGCGGATGGTGCCGGAATGTTCTCTAAGCCAACTCAACATTTCTTTAGGTACCATGTTTTCAGGTGCGTTGGGAATACCCGCCACCAGTATGGTATCCACTTCATAAGTAATAGATTCAATACTGCCTTCGCTAACAATTGGTAAACCTGAAGAGGTATTAACTAATTTTGAAGAATTAACAGACAAAACATGCGTAATATTTGTGAAGGTGATTTTTATGAAAGATAACATCTTGTAATGTTTTTTCAATAAAACCTGCTATTTCCTTTAAAGTGTTGCAGACAAAGAAAAGATAAGTAACTGACTGATAAAAAGAATAATCAAAGAGCAGAAAGCAGAAATTCCAGTTTTGTATATTTTCCGGTACTTATTTTCATTGTCCCGGAATTGTCAAGTACTCCATAAGTTCCTGCCTTTTTAACAATAATAAAGGATTTATAAGATTGTGAAACAAAATCGAAATCAAAACCAGTAAGCAGTTTTCCATTTGAGTCAGCTACCGCATATTTAGTATTCTTTTTAAGTACAATAAACTCCTCTTTTATCTTTATATCGTCATAATCCGGGCTTACAATAATATTGCCGGCAGTATCTATAATACCGTATTTATCATTAATTGTAATTAGGGCCAAATTAAAACTGAAATAGTCAATACGATGAAAATCAGGTGATGTGAGTACTTTGCCATGTTTATCCATTAGCCCCACTTTATCATCAACGTAATATCTTACCAACCCATCATCTACAGGCCAAATCTCATGTTCTAATGATTCTGCCAGAATGTTCCCCTCCGTATCCATTAACCCCCACTTTTCGTCTTTTTTGTAACGTATCATACCTAAGTATGCCTCAGGTTCAACATACGAATACAAGGTACTTTTGTTAATTTTCAAGTTTTCGTTTAACCGATAGTATATATTGTTCTTTTGTAGTATGATAAGTTTATTAGAAAAGGGAAATATATAGTCGTATTCGGATTCAATAATACATTTTCCTTTTGAATTAACTATGCCGTAAAGGTTTTCATCGGTTACATGAATAAGATTATTACCAATCCACGATACTATTTCCAGCGAAGTTTCCAGTTTCTTGTTTCCCAACGAATCAAATACTACCATTCCATCTTCTTTCTGCGCAATATACGTTTCATTCGCTCCTATGTCACACCATGAGTAAATAAGATCAATTGCTATTTGTCCATTGGGTAAAACATAGCCATACTTGTCTTCTCTTGATACTTTAGTCAGATAAGTATAGGCATTATCAACCCAATCGAATTGAGGCTCAATAAGAAATTCCGCTTTCTCATTAATAACACCCCACTTCCCTCCTACTTTTACAAATGCTATCTTCTCTTTAAAGTTTTGTACATCCTCAAATTTTGCTTCAGTAAGGATATTCCCATCATTTTTCATATAACCATATTTACCGTTTTTTTTGTACTTGAGAATTTCGCTTTTGTAGTTTGGCAAAATTTCCTCATATTGCGGATCAACAAGTATATTGTAATGACTATCTATAATACCATACCCTTTAAATAGATCACGGATAATAGCTTTTCCATGTATGAAATCCGAAATAGAATAGTAGGATTTGTCCAATAGTTTTTTCCCATTACTGTCGATAAGCAAATAGCTATTATTTTCCTTAACAAGGAACGTATTGGCACAAAATTTATTTATTTGTAAATAATATGGTTTTATAATTATTTCTTCGTTAAATTTCATTAGTCCATACCGGTATTCATCTTCGGCTGTTTTATAGAGCAGGTAAACAACATTTTGGCAGTTAGCGATAATAAAATGATTGACGATAAGGCAAGTTATTGCACATTTAAACAGATTAGTTCCACGCTTCATAATAACATTACTTTTAAGAACACACTACATTAAAGTTAGTAAAACTAAATAATATTGCCAATAATTCTCTTCTTAGCTTTATAGGCAAGCACTAATTAATCTTTGAAAAATCACCAATTACAAACTCATTAGTAAACATTTTTTTATCCCTCTTATTTACTAAGAAGTCACAAAAAAATAATTGATTTTTCATTTATAAATTATTTAGAACTATTACATATTAGATGTTTTTTTTGATTTTGTGTTATTTTTATAACAATAATATTGTTATTTTTGTAACACAAAAAAATGTCGTTACATAACAAGAATAAATTTAAATTATGCTGTCTTAATTAGTATCAGCGCGAAAAGTCGCATATTTTTTAAGTGGTTGTGCGAAAGCTTCAAGTGCAAGGCTTGCGATGGCCAAAAAATGG
>CAZWGG010000018.1:8371-20216 GCA_964633305.1 uncultured Bacteroidales bacterium | reverse complement strand
ATAAAGACATGGGTATTTTACAGTCTGACTTTTATATAACTGTATTTGATGAAACAGGTCGCCCGGTTAACCGTAAAAAAACCATTGATATATACACACAAGATGTGTTTTATGGGATTAAATATGATAGTTATTATGCCCGTACAGGCAGTCCTGTCACTCTACCTTTAATTGCAGTTGACAAGACAGGTAAAGCATTGGAGAATATAAAAGCTGAAGTAGAATTAATTCGAATTGAATACAAAACCGTATTATCCAGGAGCGGGGATTATTACCGGTACCGTTCGGAAAAAGTAGAAAGGGTATTAGAAAAAAAGACAGTAATTTTAAACGGCACTTCCGGGAAATTTACATTTACACCTGATATAAATGGAAGATACGAGATAAAAGTTTCCAGACCGGGGGCGTCTACCTATGTTATGAGAAGTTTATGGGCCTATGGATATGGAGGAATTACCAATTACAGTTCATTCCAGGTTGATAATGAAGGAAGGATCGACATAGAGCTTGATAAAGAAAAATATAAAACAGGTGAAAAAGCAAAAGTATTGCTTAAAGCGCCGTTTGCCGGAAAAATTCTGGTTACTGTTGAAAATAATGAAGTGCTCCAATATTTTTATATTGAAACCGATAAACGGGTTGCTTCATTTGACCTTGATATTTCTGATGGGTATGTTCCTAATATTTATATTACAGCTACACTGTTTAAACCACACAAAATAAGTGAACTACCGCTTACTGTAGCTCATGGGTTTGCCCCTGTAATGGTTGAAAATCCTGATAATAAATTGCCTTTAACAATTGAGGCTGTGAACAAATCGCGTTCAAATACCAAACAAAAGATTAAAGTAAAATCAAAACCTAATACACCTTTGACGCTTGCTGTTGTTGATAATGGTATATTGCAGGTAACCGGTTACTATACACCCGATCCGTATGGATTTTTCTATGCCAAGCGGGCACTTGAAGTCGGATCGTATGATATCTACCCTTATTTGTTCCCCGAGATTGGTACTGGTAGCAGTCAGCCCGGGGGTGGCGATGAAAGCATGGAGAAACGTGTAAATCCTTTAACCAATAACCGGATTAAGCTTGTTTCTTTCTGGAGCGGTATAATAAAAACAGGAAATAACGGTATGGCTGAGTTTGAAATAGATATCCCTCAATTTTCGGGTGAGTTACGGGTAATGGCTGTAGCATACAATGGCAAATCGTTTGCTTCGTCAGAGGCATTTATGAAAGTGGCAGATCCTGTGGTTATTAGTACTGCATTACCAAGATTTTTAAGTCCGAAAGATTCGGTAATTGTGCCGGTTATCGTGACAAATACTACCGAACAATCCACAACCTGCAAAGCAAAATTAAGTGTAAGTGGCCCGCTTCAAATTACAAGTGATAAATCACAAAGCTTTAAACTTGATGCAAATGCTGAGAAAGAGATTATTTATAAGGTATATGCCCAACCTGAGATCGGTCAAGGAAAAATTGAAGTTATAGTTGATGCCTTATCTGAAAAATTTGTTAATACAACCGATATAACAATAAGACCTGCATCTCCATTAATTAAAATCAACGGGGCAGGTGTTGTTGAAGCAGGCAAAAATGCCAGTATTTCAATGAATGTAAATAATTTTATACCTTCCAGTGTAGACAATAAGTTGATTGTTAGTAAGTCCCCTATGGTCCAGTTTACCAATTCACTGGAATATCTTATACGGTATCCTTACGGTTGTGTGGAACAAACGGTATCAAAGGCTTTCCCTCAGCTTTATTATTATGATTTGGCGAAGGAGTTATTGCAACATGATACGGATGAAGATCCGAACCCTGCCTATAATGTCCAGTTTGCCATTAACAGGGTAAAAGCTATGCAGCTATATAATGGAGGGCTGACTTACTGGCCCGGCGGAGGTTCTGAAACCTGGTGGGGTTCTGTATATGCCACGCATTTTTTGCTTGAAGCCCAAAAAGCAGGATATGAGGTGGAACAGGAAATGCTTGATTTGTTGTACAAGTATTTAAAGCTAAAACTTAAAAAAAGGTCTTTTATCACGTATTATTACAATTATAATAAGAGTAAGCGAATAGCTCCCAAAGAGGCAGCTTATTCACTTTATGTTTTGGCATTGGCAGGAAAGCCCCAGATGTCGACCATGAATTATTACAAATCAAATCTCGACCAGTTAAGCCTTGATGCCAAATATTTATTGGCTGCAGCTTATGCCTTAGCAGGTGATAAAGAAAAATACAAGCAAATTGTTCCTCAGGCTTTTGAGGGAGAAAAAGCCGTTTCTTCATTCGGAGGAAGCTTTTATTCATATCTTAGAGATGAAGCTATTGCCTTAAATGTACTGCTTGAAGTCGACCCGGATAATAGCCAGATTGGGATGATGGCAAAGCATGTATCGGAAACATTAAAAAATCAACGATACCTGAATACGCAAGAACGTACATTCGGATTTTTAGCTATGGGAAAAATAGCCCGTATTGCAAGAGGTACAGATGTTAAAGCTACTATAAAGTCAAAAGGTAAAGTTGTAGGAAAAGCAGACAATAATACTATTACATTAAACACGAAACAACTCTCTGGTACTGAATTGGTGGTAGAGACTGAAGGAAACGGCAAACTATACTATTTTTGGGAGGCGGAAGGAATAAGCGCAGATGGTTCATACCAGGAAGAAGATAGCTATATAAAGGTTAGAAAGAATTTTTATAATCGTTATGGTAGTTCGATAACTTCAACTAAATTCATACAAAATGATCTTATCCTGGTTGAATTGTCAGTCTCAAGTCTAACTGATAAATGGGTAGAAAATGTGGCGGTTTCAGATATTCTTCCTGCATGTTTTGAGATTGAAAACCCTCGCTTAACAGCACTACCCTCGGGGATGAGCTATCCTCATAGCCGTTCTTACCCTGAATACCTTGATATAAGGGACGACAGGATAAACTTGTTTATTACGGCATCGCCTTCCACCCGGTATTATTACTACCTGGTACGAGCGGTTTCTCCAGGGCTTTTCCAGATGGGACCTGTTGGTGCCGATGCCATGTACAATGGAGAATACCATTCATACCATGGAGCAGGGGTTATTAAGGTTGTAAAGAAATAGAAATTGACTTTCCATTGTCAGAAGGAGGACTTGGAAGCGTCGGGGAATTAGTAAATCTCTCTCGACGTTTCTGGTGTCTTTCAACCCTGGAAGGTCTGAGTTTTCTTCATTTTTGGATGGAGATGGTATCGCTAAACGTAATACCATTTGAGGATAGGATAATAACAGGATAAAGTCCGTTATTCAAATGTTCGGTGTTAACAATCAGTTTATCTTTATGTATCTCTTGATGATATAATAATTTACCCTGTAGGTTATATAAATAGACTACCTGAGGTTCGGGATTGATTTTTTCAACTGACAGGGTAAAATAGTTTTTTGCAGGATTTGGATAAATTTTAGCTTTTGTTTTGTAATATGGTATGATCGTGCCCGAAGATTTATCAATTTCAAACCAATTCAAGTTGTGAGCTCCCTGCAATACAAGCAACCTGAGAGTGTACCTTCCTTCAGGTAAATTCACCCAGGCTGATTGAGTTTGCCAGTCCTGCCATCCACCTGTAGAGTTAAACCGAATGGTATCAACAGAAATAAAAGTTCCATAATTGTCATGCTGTATAATGAGTTTGGCATTTGTAACTGTTGTAGCCACTCTGAAATTTATCGGATAAATATTATTTTCATTGACATAGACCAGGTAGTTGAGATAATCGCCAGGATCGGCATATCCTGTATTCTTTCCTCCGCCGGTATCTTGGCAATCCTCAAGCTCAAAGCCATTATTAGAATAAAAGTTTTCAGCCTGAATTCTATCTAAGACGGTATATCTGACAGGCATTTTATGATCTACATTAAAATTTGAAAATGAGACTAGTTGTTGTTCGTTGCTTAAAACAGAACTACCATCGTAAGAGATGGTAGTTGAGGTTCCGTAATATAATGGTGTTTGCAGAACTATTTTTAATATACATTTCAGTTCATAAGCAACTGAAAAACTATTGATGTTTATAGCTGAATTATCGTTCATGATTTCAAAATCGGAGAATAGAATATTTGAAGAATTTGAAGTTATATCTTTATTTAGAACCAGGAAAACGGTTTTACCATCCTGTGATGTTTTAGCATAAACACTTTTAAAATTTATGTTTGAAACAGCAACAGGATTATCGAACTTAAAATAATTTAAATTGGAACCTCCCTGGTCAAAGATCAATTTGAGTTTATGCGTACCTTCCGGTATAATAATGTCAGGTATTTCATACGTATCCCATAATTGCCAGCCACCAGTAGCGGATAATGTTATTTTTTTTGTAATTGGTACACCATCCAGTTCGAAGTGCATGATACAACCATTATTGTTTGACGCATGCCTAATATTTAGTGTATAACCTGCCGTAGAGTCAGTATTTATGGTATACTGAAGCCATTCACCATCTTCAGTCCAGTAAACATTGTAACCATTGGTTTGAGTATCTTCACATCTTTCAATATCTACTCCATCATTTCGAAAAACATATCCTTTATTCCAATCCGAATTATTTTGGGTTACCATATGGTAGTCAGCAGTATCTGTATCGTAATATGCATAATTATTTCTTCCTAGGTCATATTCTGTCACATAAATTGCTTCACCAGGTTTGAATATTTTAAAAGGAATTACATCCGGTGTAAATGGTTGCCTCATCATAGCATCAATAACATCATATTGAATAGTACAATTTTCGAATTTATGGTTTTTCGCCCATTCCAGTAATGCTTGAAAAGCATCATCTTCCGTTGGTTTCGGTGCATTGCCTTTCCAGTATTCTATCAGGTTCATGTAGTCTTCATTAGTTTCAACGCTTAAAATGTTACATGTGCCATTTTTCTTTATCGGCCAAAACGCCCAACCTATTTTATTTTGTTCGCACAGTTTAATAACATTAGTAAACCAGGTATTTGAGTTTTCGCCTCCTTCTCCCAGCCATATAGGTACATTTAGGTTATCTCTTAAATTCAGAATTTCCTGTATCGAACTTTGATTATTGTAGTTCCAGTATTTGTGAAAACTATAGATCAGATTATCATCATAGGAAGCCAGTGAATTCATTCCGTTATAATTATTACCCCAGCAGTTACCTCCAATTATTACAATATGGTTTTGATCTACCTTTCTTATGGTATCAATTATATTTTTGTATAATTCTATCAGGGGTAAGTTCTGATTACAATTGCAACCATTTTCATTGCCACTGTTTTCAAAATCCCAGTTTGTTTCGTTAATCATTTCATACGCACCAATCCAAGGTTCTTCTTTATATTTTTCCGCGAGTTTTTTCCATAGAGCAATAAGTTTGGCTTTATTTGCATCACTTTCCCATAGTGAGGGTTTGGAGGGATCATAATCTGAAATACTGGCATCTTTTCCCTGTCCGCCTGGTGCCCCATGCATATCCAAAATTAAGTACATTTCGTTATCGCTGCACCATTCCAGAAGAGAATCAATCATATCAAAGCCTTTATCAATCCAGGTTATTTCGTCCGTTATAGGTTCTTCTTCAATGGGAGGTGTAAACCATTTATAATGCAGAACTGCACGTATACTGTTGAACCTCCATGCTTTCATGGAATCAACATCTGTTTTAGTAAAATGATAATTGAACCAGGCATTATAAAAACTGTCGGTTTTGGTTGCACCTATTGTTTCAATAAGTTTTTTACGAAATTCATGGTGAGTTGCGGCAACTTCTTTTGTATTCATCAAATATCCTTCGTGTAGCATCCAGTTTCCAATAGCCATTCCGTGCAGAATTATTTCTTCATCCTGTCCGTTAAGAATTTGTTTGCCGTCAGTATGCAGATATTCTTGTGCTTTAATTTCAAAAATAATGATGAGAATTATGGACAGTAATATGAATACTTTTTTCATTTGTGTAATTTTTTAAAGTTATTGTAAAAACTAAGCTGTTTTGTGTTGTTGGAATTTTATTAAATCAGATTTTTTGAATTTAATGAATAACCAGGGTTGAAATGGAGTGCGCTGGAGACTGGGTTGTTATGCCTCTGTTTTCTATCCATACTTTGTAGTTCATATTGTTTCCGGTTTGATTCATTACAACAAGTGAAACAGAGCCATCTGTATTCAATGCTGCTGTTGCCAATAAATCATCGTTGTTTGATGAACAAATAATTCTTTTGGCACCAGGCTTAATAAATTTTGAGAAATGACCCAGGTAATAGTATGAATTCATATATATTACTTCACCTGTTTTAGTATCTCCAATAACCGGGGCATAACAATAGTTAGCCACGTGATTAGGGCCACCGGTTTCATTCAAAAGAATATTCCAGTCTACCCAGCCCACAGCTGAATTGTTCAGGTCATGGATGATTGATTCACCATATTTTTCACCCCATTGCCAATCTTTTAATTTGTCACGGTCAAATGGCAATATACATCCTTCAGTAAATAGAACTTTTTTATCAGGGAAAGCTTCCTGTACTAATTTCACATTTTCGAAATGATCTCCGGTATACCAGTTAAAGCCAATTCCCCAAACATATTTCGAAGCTTCCGGATCATCGTAGACAACTTTAGCTCTTTGGTACATAATGCCACGATTATGGTTCCAGATGATTATTTTAATGTCTTTAAAATTTGCATTTTCAAGTGTTGGTCCTAAGTGATTTTTTACAAAATCTCTTTCTTCTTCAGCTGTATATATACATGATTCCCAGGATTGTACAGCCATAGGCTCATTTTGTACAGTGAATCCCCAAATAGGTATATTTTCTTTCTGATATTCCTGTATAAATCGCACATAATATTTTGCCCAGGTACTGTAATATTCCGGTTTAAGTTTTCCTCCTCTAAGCATATTGTTATTAGTTTTCATCCAGGCAGGCGGACTCCATGGAGAAGCAAATAATTTCAGGTTATTGTTCGATTTTTCTATGGCAGCACGAATAAAAGGTACTCTAAACTTTCTGTCGTGATCAATGGAAAAATGCTGAAGTTTAGTGTCTCCTTCAACCTCTGAATATGCATAACTTTCGTTGGAGAAATCACAGCTGTTAATATGAGTTCTGCAAAGGGTATATCCAATTCCCATTTCTGGATCGAAGTATGCGGTTAAAATTTCATCTTGTTTGTCTTTTGGTAGTTTGTAAAAAGTTTCTGCAGCAGCATCTGTGAGCGCTCCACCAAAGCCTTCTATTGTTTGAAATGTTTTTTGGGCATCAAGCATCAGGGTTGGATAATTTTCATCAGGTTGCTTGAATTCTTCAAATTTCAGATTTGTAAGCTTGGTTAATTTGTATCCTGAATCTTTTACAGTTATGAATTGTTGAGCTTCAATTAAGTTAAGATGAACAGTGTTTTCAGGCTGATTTACTTGTTCAGAACAATTTTCTTTTACCTGGCACGAGATAATAAAAATCAGAAGTAATACCTGTAAAATAAATAGTAAGCTAATGTTTCTTTTGATCATATTTGTTAACGTTTTAATTTTAAAGTTTTTGTTACACCCTTATTTCCATTTATATCTGTAATTTTTATATAATATACACCATTGTTTGCATCTGATATATCAAGCGTGTAATTCTTTGATCCAATATTTTCTGCTTTATAGATGGTCTGACCTAACAGGTTTGAGACTTCAACTTCCTGAATAATTTGTTCAATAGTTACAGTAAATTTGCTTTGGATCGGATTTGGGAACAATGAAATTTTAAGTGATTGTTCATCGATCGCACTTACATTAGGCCCTATCAGACTTATATTGTCAATGTATACCTCGAAGGTATATCCGTTACTTTCGTTGTCCCAGATACCCATTCTGAATCCGAAAAAGATGGTGGTGTCTCCTTCTCCTTCTATCATTATGGTGTTGGTTGTTCCGGGAGTACAGGCATCAGATTGGAAGGTACCATCAAAAGCATCTGAAGGACATTCAGACTCCCAGTTTGTACTTTTAAATCCACTTATAAAAACAGCCCCCTGATCGGTTCCATAATCAGATCCTTCGGCAGGTTCATTGCCCCCCCAGTAAACTTCAGTCCAAAAGTTGTTGGTTCTTACATCTTTATATGCACCATCAAAAACATAGGTAACTCCTCTTTTTAAAGTTATTTGTTGATAGAACATAAAGTTCGTAAGCTGGCCATTTTCAGCACCGGTATTTGTACCTGAAACATATAAACATCCTCCTGCACCTGAAGTGGGGATAACATCTGTATAACCAAAAGTGTATTCAACGGTATTATCAGTATCCTGGTTTAATTTTGAGATTTTCCATGCATCAGCGTTTTCCATGTCTCCTCCAGCTATCATTTCCTGGGCATTGAGCAGAAATGTGAAAGAAATGGTACTAAATGCAATAGCGGTAAATAAGTAAATTTTTTTCATAAATGTAGAGTTAGTTTGACGGTTAATTTTATCGGGTGCAATTTATATCCTGAGATTTACGAAAAGAAGTATTGAACCCCCTCAAATATTCAGCGATTATGATTTATTACTACTCAAAAACACTTAAGCTTAAAAGTGAATTTACAAGTGGCTTAAATTCAAAAGATTAAACTGAGGTTGATTTTTTTTAAATTGGGTTTATAAATTAATAAGATAATTCTGTAACGAATTATTTGAATCAAGGCCGATTTTTTTGCGAAGTCTGTATCTGTCATTTTCCACAGCACGAGGAGTTTTATGCATAAATTCCGATATTTCTTTTGTACTAAGATTCATGCGTACATAAGCGGCAATTTTTATTTCAGATACATTTAAATCAGGATGTTTTTCTTTTAATCGTGTCACAAAATTGTTATAAACTTTGTCTAGTTGAGGTTCAATATATTTCCAGTCTTTGTCTTCATTTAAGTCTTCATCAATAATGCTAATGATATCCTGAAGGCCAACCTTTACCGATTCTTTAGCCTTAACCGAAAGTCCCATTAACCTGTTCTTCTGGTCTATAAGTACCCTGTTCCTATTAATAATATGAAAAGTGAGCTTTTTCAATTCCGATTCCAGCTTTTCTTTTTCAAGCGCCATAATTTTCTTTTCCTGTTCGGCCTGTTTTTGTAAAAACCGATTCTTGTGGATATTAAGCCGGTATCGATAAAATGCATAAATTAAACTTGTAATAATAATAATAACCAGAAGTCTAAACCATAAGGTTCTATAGAATGGAGGTAGTATGCTTATTTTCAGCGTTCTTTCATTGTTTCCCCATTTTCCATCGTTATTTGAAGCCAGTAATCTAAAAACATAATTCCCTGGTTGCAAGTTTGAATAACTGACCCTTCTCCTGTCAGAACTAGTAAAGTACCATTTATCATCGAAACCTTCAAGTTTATATTTGTAGAAACATTTTTTGGGGAGTGTATAATTTAGGGCTGCAAATTCTAATGAAAAAACTTTCTCCTTATAACTTAGTGTCAGCTCTTTTGTGAAATTAATGTTTTTAGTAAGAATGACCTTGTTATTTATTGTATCACCGGGATGGATTTCCTTGTTTAATACTTCGATACATGTAAAAACTATCCGGGGCAGATTTTGATTAAATTTAATATTCTCCGGTTTGAAAATATTAATTCCATTTGTAGTGCCACAGGCAAATCTGCCATCAGTAAGCCTAACCATAGCATTCTGGTTGAATACATTTCCACTTAATCCGTCTTCCTTGATAAAATTCCTAAAGCTTTCAGTTTTTGGATTAAAAAAACATAGGCCATTCGATGTTCCTATCCACAAATTTTCCTGTGAATCTTCAATTATTGACTGTACAATATTTGTCGGTATTCCATCTTTTATGTCATAATGCTTTAATTCATTTGTTTTCTTGTTTAGTTTGTACAGACCATGTCCTTCTGTTCCAATCCAGATACTTCCCCAACGGTCCTGGTATAAACATTTAATTAAACCATCGGTAGTAATATTATTTACTGAGTCAGTTTCTATTCTGTAAATCTTATCGGTTTCACTATCAAGAATATAAATCCCCCTTCCCTCCGAACCAAACCAGATATCACCATCTGAGTCCTCCAGAATGGCCATTACATTGGGAAAATCAACTCGATCAGGTCTGGTTGATACAAGTCCGTAATTTGTAAAAGTTTTGGTTTCCGAATCAAACAGATCTACCCCGTTTCCTAATAATCCAAGCCATATCCTATCCTTGCTATCCGGGAAAATACGCCACACATTACCCGAATGAATTTTGCTTATATTCTGACTTTGTTCATTAAACCTTGTAAAAATACTTTTTTCAACATTGAAAGAATTTAATCCTCCTGAGTAGGTGCCGATCAGAATATTTCCTTTGGAATCTTCATTAATGCTTGTTATTGCATTAGCTGAAACTGAGTTGATATGCTGGGGCCAATGTCGGAAGTTTTTCAGTTTTCCATCAGGAGTTAACATATAGAGACCTTCACCATCGGTACCTATCCACAACCGGTTTTTACTATCCTGAAATAAGGATAGTATTGATTTACCTGTAAAAACCTTTAAATCATCTGGTTTCCTATAATAGGAATTGAATTTATACATGGAAGGATCGTAGAAATTAACTCCATCACCAAAAGTACCTACCCAAATTGTATTCATATCGTCGAAGTAAATACAGTAGATATGATCACTGGATATGCTTCCTTCATTTTGTTCATTGTGCCTTATATATTGAAATTTTCGAGTATAAGGGTTAAAAATATTTATTCCACATCCGTCAGTACTAATCCATAAATTTCCTTCGCGGTCTAGGGCCATATCGCCGGTTAATACGTTTGTTGTAAGCTGATTTTCGCCTTGAAGAAAAATTTCAGAGGTTTTTGTTTTAGGATTATATGAACATAATCCATGCACATCGGCAGCAATCCAGAGCACCCCTTCCATATCTTCAATTATTCTTTTTCTATAGTTTTTGTTCAACCCGGGAGCTCTTTTGTATCTGATTTCAATAAATTCATGGTTTTCCGGGTTATATTTCTGAATAAAGTGTGATTCTGTTGCCACATAAATTTCTCCTAAACTTGTTTCAATAATATCGTATATATTATTTGATTTTAATGAATTTGGATACTGATTATCTGTTCGGAAAACCTTAAAGTTATCACTTTCAGAAATATATTTTGCCAATCCGTTATTTGTACAAACCCATACATCACCATTTTTAAAAACTGCAATTTTATTTATCCGGTAACCAGATTCATCGTTATTGAGGTAGTAGGTAAAACTTTCGCGTATTTTGTCGAACTTATTTAAACCGTTGCCATAGGTTCCAATCCATAAATTACCATTAATATCTTCATTAATACTCAGTATTCTATCACCCGAGATAGAGTTTATGCCATATGTACTCCTATAAATTTTTATTTTATAACCATCATAACGGCAAAGTCCGTTTCGTGTACCAAACCATACAAAACCATCTGAGTCTTTAAAAATACATTCTACATTGTTGTGTGAGAGTCCATCACTTTGCTTTATTTTTGAGAAATATATAGACCTGTAATCAGGATATAAAGAAGCTTTTATCGGATAAAAACTAAGGAATGCCAGTAGTAATAATCCCTGAGTTATTCTCATTCTATATTAGTAAGTGGGTAAAATGCATCCTAAAAATAGGAATTATATACAAATAATTCCACTTTTTATATGTTGTGTAGTTTATAAATTTTCATTTATATTGTTCCCAAATATGAATTTAAAAAAAGAGGCTCTCCAAAAAGTCAAAAAATGAAGAACTCTCGCAAGGTCACTAAGACGCAAAGAGCTGACTATTAATTTTTTATTTCTTAGTGCTGTGCCGGCG
>CAZWGG010000018.1:0-8361 GCA_964633305.1 uncultured Bacteroidales bacterium | reverse complement strand
GTAGGTGCTGCACCTGCGTAGTAACCGACTACATTATAGACATAAGGCGGTCTGGTCTTAATGAGATATTTTTGCTTATCAGGTGGCCTCTTTTGATAAAACTTATAACTTATTTGAAAGCAGGAACATATTGCTGTAATATTCCTTCATTTGCCAGTCTGACTTCAGAACCGGGAATGGGTAACATTCCCCATGTATTTTTAACAAATTGTCTTCCGGTGAAGTCATCAAAATTTTCTACTCCATCAGGTATGTCCCAACTGGCATCGATTTTTGTTTTTGCATAATCTAAACCTCTTCGAAGCAAATCCCATTTACGATGTCCTTCGCCACTGAATTCAACTCTTCTTTCGTGATATATAACATCTATATCAATTGAAGATAGCGCTGCAGATTCACCCATTGAGCGGGTACGTACATCGTTCAAATAATCCAATGCTTTGTTTTCATCAATACCAAGATATAATTCTGAAGCAATGAGCAATACTTCGGCGTACCTCATATCGATGTAATTCTTAGGCCAGTTTAACTCTGGCGTGCCGTTTAAAGGGAAAAATTCGTACCTGGGCATGTATTTATGGTTGAAATAGCCGGTATTCTGGAACGAATGCGTATAACTATCAAGCATTTCTTCTGCATTAAATATAGATGACTGAAAGCGTATAGTATCATTGGCTTCAAATTCGTCTGCCAGCGACCAGGTTACAGTTGCAAAACTCCAACCTGCCGAATATGCAGTGTCCGGACTTGGATTTCGTGGACCATAGAAAATAACGGCCATATTTCCATCGACGTTCCATCCGCCCCAGTCATTGGAAAAACTTTTTTCGGAATATTGAAACTCGAAAATCGATTCTTTATTGTTTTCGTTATACCAGTCAAAAACATCGGAATAGTTGTCCAACAGAATATAACGATCACTAGAAATTATTTCTTCCATGTAGTTGATGATGTATTGCTTATTAATTATTGTACCATTATATTGTAAATCTGCAACAGCACCAAGCACTGGTTTCGCAAAACCTTCATAAAGCATGTATATACGGGCAAGCAATATTCTTACAACATCTTTTGTTATTCGTCCTGTTTCGCTGGCAGTTACTGTTTCGGGCAAATCAGGCATGGCTGTCAATAGTTCTTTAACGATATACTGGTAAACTTCTTCAGGCGTTGATTGCTTTTGACTTTTGTAGTCTTCACTGCTGGGAAGAATTTCATCTATAATTGGCACCCAGCCGAAATGTCGGACCAGGTCCCAATTGAAATATGCCCTAAGAACCCTTACTTCGGCATTTAAACGTTTTCTTAAAGCACCAGATTTCCAGTTAATACCTGATTCCTTTAAGAAAAACATGTTAGCCCTGTAGATGCCTGAATAACATCTGTTCCAGAGTGTGCCTGCTGCACTGTTTTCAGCATCAATAATACCAATTTCCTGATCTTGCCATTGCCACATTCCCCCACCTTGTTCTCCACCACAAAAAGCATCATCTGAAAAAATATCTGATTGTATTGGTACAAAATTCCAGGGCTGGACTACCAGCGCATCGTAAATAGCAACCATGGCATTTATTGCATCTTGTTCAGTATTGTAAGTATTTGCTTCCAGCTTGTTTGTTTTAGGCTCAAGATATAGGAAGTCATCAGAACATGAATTAAAACTTATTAATAACATTATAGCGAAAAAGAATATCTTGTTTACTTTTATGAGATTTTTCATTTTAGTCATCTTTTAAGGATTAAAAGCTAATGTTTATACCACCAAGAAGTGTTCTGGACAAAGGATAAACTCCATGATCAATACCTATACCCAGAGGCCCTCCACCAACTTCAACCTCCATTCCCGGGTATTTTGTAAATGTCAGCAGGTTTTCAGCTGAGATGTAAATCCTTATTTTATTAATTTTAATTGTTTGAGTGATTTTTTCAGGAATTGTATATCCCAGGGTTATTGATTTTAATCGCAAGTAGTCTGCATTATGAACATAAAAATCAGAAGGTTTTTTCCATGTTCCGTTCGGATCGGAAATAGTTACCCTAGGACAGGAATTTGAAGTGCCTTCGCCATTCCATCGGTTTAGAACATCTGTTGTGAAATTGGCATATTTTAAATCATCTCTTCTATTTGCCATCCATATCTGATGTCCAAGGGCCGAATACCAGAACATATAAAAATCGATTCCTTTCCAATCCAGGCTCATATTGAGTCCTAGCATAAATTTGGGATATGGGTTGCCAACGTTTACCCGATCAAGATCATCCAGTACACCGTTTGTATCGGTGTCTGCAAATTTTAAATCACCAACACGTGCATTGGGTTGATGTGGATATTCGGCAAATTCCTCTTCATTTTGAAAAATCCCCTCTGTTTTGTATCCCCAGAAATATCCAAGAGGTTGTCCTTCTTCGGCCCTGATAACATCACCCTGACCTTTAACACCTTCACCACCTGTCAAAGCCCCATTTTCATTATTAATGCTTAACACCTTACTTTTATTAGTTGATGCGTTTAGTGAAATATTCATAAACAAATCATTTGCAAGTTTATTTTTATAGGTTAGTTCAACTTCGAAACCGGTATTTTGTACTTCTCCGCCATTAACATATGGTCTGACGTTGCCTATCATTATCATTGCCGGAGCATCAATTAACCAGTCTTTGGTTTTTTTATCGTAATAGTCAAGTGAGAAACTAACTCTCCTTCTGAATATGGCCATATCAATTCCCAGATCGAATTGTTGCGAGGTTTCCCATTTTAATGTTGCATTCGGATAACGTGTGGGTTGAATACCATAATAGGGAGTCTGATCTTGGCCAAAATAATAGATTAAATTGCTTGACATTGTTGAGGTGTAGGCAAAATCTGGAATATTTTCATTTCCATTTTGACCCCAGCTCAAACGTATTTTAGTAAAATCAATTACATGGGTTTGAGGAAAGAAGTTCTCCCGCGATATAACCCAACCGGCAGAGAAAGCAGGAAAATATCCGTATTTATTGCTTGACCCAAATCGGGAAGATCCATCTCTGCGTATTACACCTTCGAAGAGATATTTTTCATCGAAGTTATAATTTAAACGGGCAAAAAGAGATGCCAGGGTATGTTCGCTAAAGCCACCGGAGGTCTGGGCAGTATTGTTTTGAGCATTATCAAAGTATGCATGATCTAAATCGTCGAAGATTAATTCACGTTTTTGTGCCCATATTCCTTCACTATATTCTTTAAACCTTGTCATGCCTATTAGGGTGACTACATGATGTTTATTTACCGAGAAGTTGTATGTTAAGGTATTTTCCCAGTTCCACCTTACATACTTGTTAATACTTTGGTTCATATAATTGGTACTGTCGTTCAGATGATTGGAGTCAATATAATATGTAGGCACATATTGTTTGTCGTTCACATAAGCATATTCAGCTCCAAAATCAGTCTTTAATTTCAGGTTCTTTACAATCTCAAATACGCCATAGACATTACCCAGGACTTTGTTTGTCTTATTTTTTCTGTTTAAATATTCTAGTAAGGCAAGGGGATTGGTAATTTCCTGCAGTCCTACTCCAAAATCAGATGGAGTAGCATAAGTGCCGTTTGTATATTTTATTGGCACAATAGGTTGCATATTAAGAGCCTGGTTTATACCTGTTCCGTATTGTGTATTGCCGTCGATACCTTTTTTATTTATATTTACAACATTCAGGTTGCTTCCCACTAATAGTTTTCCAAAGGTTCTGGTAGTATTTAAACGATAGGTAAGTCTTTCAAAGTTCGATTTTCCTTTAGCCACAATTCCGTCTTGCGAATAATATGATATGGAGGAAGAATAGGTAGAAACATCAGTTCCTCCGGTAAACGAGATAGTATGTCCTGTTTTAGGAGCATTATAAAAATACATTTCATCCTGCCAGTCCGTATCCCAGTTTATGGTGTCACGCATGGCATTGGGAAAATATGGACTTGTCCTTCCATCGTTACTCCCTGCTTCGTTGATAATATCCATGTATTGCATGGCATTAAGCATATCTGGTTTCCGCCATGGATTTTGAAAACCGAAATAACCATCGTATGTAACGTTGAATTTTTGCCCTTTAATACCTTGTTTAGTAGTTATTATTACAACGCCGTTTGCTCCACGGGTTCCGTAGATAGCTGCAGATGCAGCATCTTTTAATACTTCAATAGATTCAACATCGTTGGCATTCAGGTAATCAAGACCTTCTTTTTCCATTGGGAGACCATCGATAATGAATAAAGGGTCGGCATCTGCATTTGTTCCTGTCCCACGAATCCGAATTGTCAAGTTATCTCCCGGTTGTCCTGAATTATTCATAATCATTATACCAGATGTTCTGCCCTGTAAAGCCTGTTCAATCCTGGTGTCTTTTGATTTTTCAAGTTGATCTCCATCCACTTTGGCAATGGCGCCGGTTATTACACTTTTTTTCTGTGTACCATAGCCAATAACAAGTACTTCATTAATATCAACCAGATCAGGAACCAGTTTTAATTCGATTGAGGTTTGGTCTCCAACAATTAGTTCTTCGGTTAAGTACCCCATGTAAGAGAACGATAGTGTTGCATCGTGGCTACTTACTGTAATAGTAAAATTTCCCTGGTCATTGGTAATGGTCCCATTTGTAGTGCCCTTTTCAACTATGGCGACTCCAGGCAAAGGTTCTTTATTTTCGGCGTCTGAGATAACGCCTGAAACAAGTACCTGGGCTTGAAGCATTGTTGTAGTAAGGGTTAAAAATAAAATAAGGAAAAGTTTTCTCATGGTTAGTTTATTAGTTTTTATTATTCGGATGCAAGTTAAACCAAAAGAAAAAGCCAGGACAAATATTTTGTGCACTTAAATATTCTGGGAGTATTTAAGAGGGGTACTCAAAAACACTTAAATGATGATATTATTCTTTTTAATTAGTTTAAATTCAGCGAAATGAGTGATTTTTTTCATTTTCTGGAGCAATCTTTTACCATATTAATGGAAGGAGATGATATTACATTATCTGGTAAAGGATAATATATAGAAAGGGGGAGGGAGAGAGATAAAAAATTCTGGTGTTTGACGAAGGCAAACAAGGAAGCTTCGGAGCAAATAAGGTTTCTAATTTATTTTAAGACGCTTCCAGTTCTGGCGATGTTGGAAGGATTTTCTTTCTACTCAGATTCCATGTTTCTTATTCTCGTTTTTAATGCTGCATTTTCATTTTTAAGCGAAGCGACTTCTTCCATTAGTTTGTCTGTCTTTTTGTCCTGTTCTATCATATAGATGAAAAAACCGGGAACCTCGTTTCCTACTTCTGGGTATTATGGCCCTGCATATTTTTACGACAGGAAACATAAACCAGAATAAATAACCTTTTAAAAAAGAAATAGTTTATTCCGATTATGACTTGCAAGGCAGGTTATTTTACAGCGTATATGATGTTTTGTTTCAAAGATGGATTCAACAGAAGTAACCTGGGCATATCGAAGTTCTGATGCCCCAAAATAAAAATCAAATTTTGAATATTTAAAAACTTTACGTATTTTTGCTACGTAATAAAGAAAAGATGAAAAAGTTTACAAATAGCACCTTCTTTTATTTTTACTTTTATTTTAGGATAACCTGAAGGGGCTTATTTGTATAAAATATTTAGGTATAAAAAGTCCCGGGAAAATCTTGGGACTTTTTTTTTGAATATACTTGATGAAAAATGAGTAAAGTCTTTACAAATACAGGTATTTATTTCTATTCATGGTTTTACTTTTACTTCTTTTTCAAATAATTACAGGGACTTTATACTTTTATTAACAATAAATACAGTGAAGTCCCTGGATAAAGGGGCTTTCTTGATTTAAATATTATTGTATGGATAACGAGAAAAACAAACCAAAACGAATTGCAATACAAGGAGGGTATGGCGCTTTTCATGAAATTGCAGCAGTAAATTATTTTAATAATGAAGATATTGAAATTGTCCCGCGTAATACATTTAAGGATCTTTTCTCTGCCCTAAAAAAAGGGCACGTTGATTTTGGAATAACAGCCATTGAAAATTCACTTGCCGGGAGTATTTTGCCAAATTATACCCTGTTGCTTGAATCGAAAATGAAAATAATTGGTGAGATTTTTCTTCGTATTAAACAAAATCTTGTAGCGCTTCAAGGGCAAACCATAAACGACATCAAAGAAGTTTTTTCGCATCCTATGGCTATTTTGCAGTGTAACAAGTTTTTTGATGATTATCCACATATAAAACTTGTAGATAGTGAAGATACAGCGTTGAGTGCAAAAAGAATTCATGACGAACAACTACGTGGTATTGCTGCTATATCAAGCTCCCTGGCAGCAAAAAAATATAACCTTGATATTATTGCTGAAGGTATTGAAACGAACAAAAATAACTATACCCGGTTTTTAATCTTACAAGCCCGTAGTGGGAATAACAAAACAATAGATAATTTTAACAAGGCATCCATTTCATTTGCTTTGGCACATAAAATAGGCTCTTTGTCAAAGGTGTTATCCATTCTATCTTTTTATGATATAAACCTTACTAAGATACAATCTATGCCTATAATTGGCAAAGATTGGGAATACCAGTTTTACATTGATGTTGATATTAATAATTATACACATTATAAACAGTCATTGGAAGCTATAAAACCATTTACAGCCGACATGCATATTTTGGGAGAATACTTAAAAGGTAAATCAATTTTATAATAATAATTATGGGAATAGATATTGATCTTCAAAAATTTGAATTTGAAGGTATTACAAATCAAAAACCTTTGATTCTTGCAGGCCCTTGCAGTGCTGAAAGCGAAACCCAGGTTATGGAGACGGCAAAACAATTAAAGCAATATGGTATTAAAATATTCAGGGCTGGTATATGGAAACCCCGGACGCGTCCCAATGCTTTTGAAGGAGTGGGTAGAAAAGGGTTGCCTTGGCTTAAAAAAGTGAAAGAAGAACTTGGAATGTTAACCGCCATTGAAGTAGCCAATGTAAAACATGTATACGAGGCACTAAAGACTGGCATTGATATTCTGTGGATAGGGGCCAGAACTTCGGCAAACCCTTTTGCCGTGCAGGAAATTGCCGATGCATTAAAAGATGTGGATATACCGGTAATGGTCAAAAATCCGGTTAATCCCGATGCCGAACTGTGGATTGGAGCCCTGGAACGCTTGAACAACGCAGGAATTAAAAAATTGGCAGCTATTCACAGGGGGTTTTCCACTTATAGTAAATCATTTTATAGAAACCATCCGCAATGGCAAATACCAATTGAATTAAAACGCAGGATACCGAGATTACCCATCATTACCGATCCTAGCCATATATGCGGAAATCGTGATTTACTTTTTGAGATATCTCAAAAGGCCATGGATCTGGATTTCGATGGATTAATGATAGAAACCCATATAAATCCTGATAAGGCATGGAGCGATGCACATCAGCAAATAACACCTAAAACCCTTAATGAGTTACTGAATGATTTGATTTTGCGGAAGGCCGATGTGGAAAATACTGTACTCATGACTACACTTGAAGAAATCAGGCATGAAATTGATAAATATGATGATAAATTAGTAGATATCCTTGAACACAGAATGAGATTGGCAGAAAAAATTGGTGAGTATAAAAAAAAGAATAATATCACTATACTTCAAACAAGCAGATGGGACGAGATTTTACGCCGAAGGATAGAAGATGCTGATAGAAAAGGATTGAGTGAAGAATTTATTATTAAAATTTTCAGGGCAATACATCAGGAGTCAATTAACCATCAAACAAAAGTGATGAACGCAAAAGATATTGACCTGGATAACAAAGTGCCAAATACTACTGAAATTTTATGATTTTTTAGTTATAAAGAGTATTTTTGGCTTCGGATTTTTTTGGCTGAATAAATTTTTTTAGAAATACCATCAGCTAAACAATAAGAGTACTATAGTGGGAATAAGTAAATACTAAAATATTATTTCTTTGTGAAAAAAATTGAAATTAAAACACGAAATAAAGTATCAAGAATAGTAATAGGGGAAAAATTGAAAAATTTGGTTAACTATTTACCAAATTCAAAAACAATACTGATTACCGATTCAAATGTTTCAAAATTGTATCGTAACCAGTTTCCTGGTTACCCGGTAGTGGAAATAGGACTTGGAGAAAAAAACAAGACCATCGAAACACTCAATCATATTTTCAATGAATTTGTTAAACTTGAAGTTGACAGGTCTACATTTATTGTTGCCATAGGTGGCGGTATTGTATGTGATGTGGCTGGTTTTGCAGCTTCAATTTTTATGCGTGGGTTACGATTTGGATTTGTTTCCACTACATTACTCTCACAAGTTGATGCAAGTGT
>CAZWGG010000017.1:12237-20845 GCA_964633305.1 uncultured Bacteroidales bacterium | reverse complement strand
CTTTGATGCAATGCCTGGATTCAACTTCATTTAAACAATATTTTTCGGAAGTGGTTATACCCGGAGTATAAAAAATATGCATATTTTTAACTTTTTAATAGCTCAAATTTACTAAAAATGGTAAAAATCGGTTTATTATCTGATACCCACGGATACCTGGACGAACGAATTTTCAAATATTTTGATGAATGTGATGAAATATGGCATGCCGGCGATATCGGTAACATTGCATTGGCCGACAAACTATCGTCTTTTAAATCGTTTAGGGCTGTTTTCGGCAATATGGACGGGCAGGATGTAAGAACGGTATATAAAGAATCGGCCAGGTTTATGTGTGAAAATGTTGAAGTATGGATAAAACACATTGGGGGATATCCCGGAAACTACGACCGTTCTGTACGCCTGCAAATAAAAGAAAACCCGCCAAAATTATTTATTTCCGGCCATTCACATATTTTAAAAGTAATGTATGATAAAAAGCTCGATTTACTTCATATTAACCCGGGCGCAGCGGGTAAAACCGGACTTCAAAAGGTAAGTACCCTTGTAAGGTTTACTATTGATCAAACAGAAATTAAAGAGTTGGAAGTTATTGAGTTGAATGAGAAGAAAATATGAGATTTTGTATACTCACCTTAAATATTTCAAAATATCCTCTCCTGGGAATCATCTTATTCCTCTATATACACTTTATCCTTAAGTACTTTGTTCTCTTTTTCAAGTATCTCTATTTTTTTGTTTAATTTTAATTTCATTCATACGATAAAATATATTAAAACTTCAATGTAATAGTTGTCTCAATACCCGGATCAGAACTCACTGAGATCGATCCCTTATGTAGCCTCATTATTTGCCTGGCCAAGCTCAATCCAATACCTGTTCCGTGACGTTTGGTTGAGAAATACGAAATAAAAATTTTATCAGGTTTCCCTCTATAATCTTCTGACTCAAATATACCCATAGAGTTTCACATAAAAATTGGCTGGTGGTTTTACCTTGTACCAATCTTGATTCTATTGTTATTTTTATCAGCAACAATATCTGCATTGGGATCAATATTTACAAAGTAAATAAAATAAAATTATTACGATATGAACAAAATATGCATATATTTAACATATAATTTTTTATAAGAACATGAAAAAAACAAATGCAAGAAACATTAAATTACTTATTATTAGTACTTTATCAATTCATCTTTTATGGACTGTATCAGTTCATTCCCAAAACAATGAATGGAAAAACCTGGCAATAAACGAAGTTAATACAGAAGCCTCACATACAAGTTTCATGTATTATAACGATTCTGAAAATGCGCTTAAATACCAGCCAGAAGCTTCTCCTTTTTATAAATCCCTTAACGGTGATTGGAAATTCTGGTGGAGCCGGAAACCTGCCGACAGACCTGTTGATTTTTATAAATTAGGGTATAATACCAACAATTGGAAACAAATAACTGTACCCAGTGACTGGCAATTCCAAGGCTATGGGGTCCGCTTATATACAAATATACAATATCCTTTTCGTACCGATTTTCCGGAGGTGCCAGAAGATTATAACCCTGTAGGATCATATATTCGAGAGTTCGAGATTCCTGCCAATTGGGACCATAAACAAACTTTTCTCCATTTTGGTGGGGTAAACTCTGCTTTTTATGTATGGATCAACGGCAATTTTGTTGGGTATAGTGAAGACAGTAAAACCGCAACTGAATTTAATATAACATCTTTCTTAACAACAGGAAAAAATAAAATAGCTGTTGAAGTTTACCGCTGGTGCGATGAAAGCTGGCTTGAAGATCAGGATTTCTGGCGATTTAGCGGTATTGAGCGCGATGTATATCTTTATGCTGCAAATCCTGTTGCCCTACGTAACATTGAAGTACTTTCCACACTTGATGAACAGTATAAAAGTGGCATTTTCTCTGCCAAAATTTTATTAAAAAATTATCTTGCAAAAAAGTCAAATCGTGAAGTTGCAGTAGAATTGATCAACCGGTCAAACAAAGAAACTGTATTTAGTGAATCAAAAGATATTCAGTTAGAAAAGGGTGAAAGTCAAATTCTTCTGTTTGAAGTAACCCTTGATTCTCCTGAAACATGGAGCGCAGAAAAACCTAATTTGTATGATTTGTTAATTACTGCAAAAGGCAAAAAAAACAGACAAATTATTGCCCAACGTGTAGGATTTCGTACTTGTGAAGTTAAAAACGGACAATTCCTGGTAAATGGCAAACCTGTATTAATAAAAGGAGTAAACCGGCATGAACATAGTGATAAAAACGGACATGTGATCAGCAAAGAAGATATGATGGCTGATATTAAATTAATGAAACAATTTAATATAAATGCCGTACGTTGTAGCCATTATCCAACAGACCCTATGTGGTATGATTTGTGTGATGAATATGGTTTGTATGTTGTTGACGAAGCAAATATCGAAGCACATGGCTTAGGTGAATATCTTGGAGGAGATTACGGTTATAATATGTCAAGTCCAATTGCAAGCCAACCGGATTGGTTACAATCTATCCTGTTCAGGGTTAAAAATATGATTGAACGTGATAAAAACCACCCAAGTATTATAACCTGGTCATTAGGGAATGAAGCGGGAAAAGGCGAAAATTTTGCCAAAGCGTATCATTGGGTAAAAGAAAACGAAAACACCAGGCCAGTACAGTATGAACAATGCTGGCGGGAATCATATACAGATATAGTTGTCCCGATGTATCACCTCATCCAACAACTGATTGATTTTACCAAGACTAATGATAAGCGCCCCCTTATTATGTGCGAATACACACATTCTATGAACAACAGTACTGGAAATTTACAGGACTACTGGGACGTAATTGAAAAATATCCTCAGCTTCAGGGCGGTTTTATCTGGGACTGGATAGATCAGGGTATCTTACAGAAAAATATAACCGGGGAAAAATACTGGGCATATGGTGGTGATTTTGGACCTATGGATGCCCCAAGTGACGAAGGATTCTGTATAAATGGAATTATTTTCCCGGACCATACACCAAAACCCGGTTTGTGGGAAGTAAAAAAAGTATACCAGAACGTAAAATTTAAGGCAGATGATATAAAAAAAGGAATATTTACAATTAAAAATGATTATTTTTTTACTGATCTTGCAAATTTTGAACTAAGTTATGAAATTATAAATGCAGTAAAAACTGTTGCCAATGGTAACATTGACCTTCCTAAGGGCTTAAAGCCACAATCATCGGAAAAAGTTGAAATACCTGTAAACATATCTCCTGAACCTGGAGTAGAATATTTTATCAATTTTTTTGTAAAAACAAAAAAAGAAGGCCCGCTTATTTCAAAAGGCCATATAGTTGCAATGGAACAATTCCGGTTACCCGAATTTACCGACTATGTTAAAGACAAATCAGTCTATCATGGATTAAATAATCTTTCTCTGAAAAAAACCTATGAAGGAGTTACTATTTATGGTACTGGATTTACCATCATTTTTAATGATACAACAGGTGAATTAAAGGATTATATATTTAAAGGGAAATCACTTTTGAAACGAAATCTGATACCCAATTTCTGGCGTACACCAACCGACAACGACCGGGGAGATGGAATGCCACAAAGATGTGCTCCATGGAAGGATATCAAATCAAAACAGGCTATTAATTCTGTAGAAATAATTTCTAATACCATTGATTCTATTGTAATTAGAGTGTTATCAAAACTAACCACGGGTAAGTCTGATTATGAAAATATTTATACTATAAGAAAAGATGGCAGTATTGAAATTTGGAGCCATATTAAAATTAACGAAGAAAATACACCTGAACTACCTCGTTTCGGCATGAAACTGGTTGCTACTGGTGATTTGAAAAGAATGACATGGCTTGGGCGTGGGCCTCATGAATCGTACTGGGACAGGAAAACAGGAGCATTCATAGGGCTGTATTCCGGAACAGTGATGGACCAATATACTCCTTACATCTATCCCCAGGAAAATGGAAACAAAACCGATGTTCGATGGGTTGCCCTTCAAGATGAAGAGGGAACGGGAATTCTTGTTGTTGGCAAACAACCTTTAGAAATAAATGCCCATCATTACTTGGAAGAAAATTTTGATAAAAGAGTCACACACAGTATTAACGTGCCATTTCAAAACCTGGTTGAACTTTGTATTGATTTTCACCAGATGGGAGTGGGAGGTGATAATAGCTGGGGAAATCCCGTTCACATCAAGTATAAACTTCTAGAAAAAAAATATGACTATGGTTTTGTAATTAAACCTGTTGAGGCTGAAATAATGCAATTAATAAATGAAACAAAACAATTGAAATAATTATGATAATTAAATTTAAAAATATAAATGATTTTTCAATAATTTATATTCTCAATTCACTATTTGATTATCTTTGAACAACTGTATTTGTTTCTCTTATTGTTACCATGAAATTCTGGACATTATTACAAGAAAATTTTAAGGTGTCAATTGGTTCCATACGCTCAAACCTGTTACGTACTGCTATAACTATACTTATTATTGCATTTGGAATAATGGCGCTTATCTGTATCCTCACAGCTATTCATTCAATTAGAACTACAATAAACAAGCAATTTGCAACAATGGGAACAAATACATTTACTATTGAAGCCCGAAGTTTTAATATTCAAATTGGTAAAAAAAAATATAGGAAAAAAAATCATCCCTATATATCATACAGACAAGCCCGAGAGTTTAAAGATAAATTCCAGTTTCCCGCAAGTGTTTCAATTTTTACATATGCATCCGGTACCTCCACATTAAAATATAAATCGAATAAAACTAATCCGAATGTTACAGTTATTGGAACTGATGAAGAATACATATTTACCGCCGGATATAAGCTAAAAAAAGGAAGAAATTTTTCTAATTTTGATATTTCAAACAACAGAAATACAGTAATTATTGGTAATGATTTGTCAAAAAAGTTATTTACAAACAAAGGAGACCCGATAAATGAAATAATAACAGTTGGAGGAGGTAAATACAAAGTTATCGGGGTATTGGAAAAAAAAGGATCGAGTATCAATAACAGTGATAATTTATGCCTAATTCCATATACCAATGTTAGACAATATTTCTCAGTACCACGTCGTAATTATAGGATAAGTGTTACTCCTAACACAAGGGAGTTTTATGAGGCAGCGACAGGATATTCCGAAGGCTTGTTTAGAATAGTCAGAAATTTAAATGTTAAAGATGAATCGGACTTTAACATAACAAGTAGTGACTATTTATCAAAAATTCTGAACGACGTATTAAAAAAGGTTCTTTTTGCAACAACAATAATCGGTTTTATAACATTGTTCGGAGCAGCAATAGGTTTAATGAACATCATGCTTGTATCTGTCAATGAAAGGACTCGGGAAATTGGAATAAGGAAAGCAATAGGTGCTAAAAATGATATAATTAAGCAACAATTTTTATTTGAAGCTATTCTTATTTGCCAGTTTGGAGGTATTCTGGGAATTGTATTAGGAATTTTTGTTGGAAATATTATATCTTTAGTGCTAAAATCATCATTTGTTATTCCATGGGGTTGGATTATAGTAGGCTTAATTCTTTGTTCAGTTGTTGGATTAATTTCCGGAATGTTTCCAGCAGTAAAAGCCTCGAAACTAAATCCTATAGTTGCATTACATTATGAATAAAGTAAAACTATTTATATGAAAGAATTAGTAATTAAAAAAACCAATAATACCCCGGCGGTGAATTTTAATCCTGAAAATGGTTTGTTAAAGATTGAAGGAAGGTCGATCCCCGAAAACCCTGGAGAATTTTTCGAAGAACTCATTGATTGGATAAATGAATACTTTGACAAACCCGTTCCAAACACGCAATTTGATCTTAACCTTGAATATGTTAATAGCGGTTCTTCCAAGTATTTACTTGGTATTTTCAGAATATTAAAGAAAAAATATGAAGAAGGAAAAAAAAGTATAATAAACTGGTATTATGAAGAAGATGATGAGTCTATATTAAGTTTGGGAGAACACTATAAATCTACTATAAAAATTCCATTCAATTTAATAGAATATATTTAATATAAGAACATTGCTGATGCATATAAAAATGCAACTGTAAGTAATTGTACGATATAAAAGTTAGTCGGGAGTCAGAAAATAGAAGATGGTACCTCCCAGCTAAAGACTTCTAAATGAATAAATAATCAGCGATAAAACAGCAAATAAAAGCACGAATATGATATGAATAAGACAGGATGTTTCTCAATTATTTATTTGTGTAAATTAGTGAAATTCGTATCTCATATCTTATTCATATTAATTCGTGGCTTTTTCTATAACTTATACACTAAATCATTCTATGTTTTATTAAACAGTAGCCATATACTCAACAAGCTCAACAACTTTGTTGGAATAACCCCATTCATTATCATACCACGATACTACTTTTACAAAATTAGGATTGAGCATAATACCTGCTTTTGCATCAAAAATAGATGTACGTGCATCACCAATAAAATCACTTGAAACCACGGCATCTTCAGTATAACCGAGTATTCCCTTTAATTCTCCTTCAGAAGCACTTTTCATAGCAGCACAAATTTCTTCATATGTAGTAGCCTTGTCAAGACGGCAAGTAAGGTCAACAACTGAAACATTAAGTGTAGGAATACGAAAAGCCATACCCGTCAATTTCCCTTTAAGCTCAGGAATCACTTTACCAACTGCTTTTGCAGCTCCTGTTGATGAAGGTATGATGTTTCCTGCAGCTGCACGACCACCTCTCCAGTCTTTCATTGAAGGACCATCAACTGTTTTCTGGGTTGCTGTAGTAGCATGTACGGTAGTCATAAGACCTTCGGTTATTCCGAAATTATCGTTTAAAACTTTTGCTACAGGAGCCAAACAGTTAGTTGTGCATGAAGCATTCGATACCATATTCATAGCTTTACTATATGATTTATGGTTCACTCCCATTACAAACATTGGTGTATCGTCTTTTGAAGGGGCTGACATAACAACACATTTTGCTCCTGCCTTAATATGTGGTTCGGCTTTCTCTTTTGTCAGAAATAACCCTGTTGATTCAACAACATACTCAGCACCAGCATCTCCCCATTTAAGGTTTCCCGGATCTTTTTCTGAAGTAACCCGAATTGCATTGCCATTTACAACTAATTTTCCTCCTTGAATATCAATATCGCCCTTAAACTGACCATGTATTGTATCATACCTCAACATGTAAGCCATATATTCAACGTCAATAAGGTCATTAATGCCAACAATTTCAATGTTTGGTTTGTTTATCGCGGAACGGAAAACTAATCTCCCGATCCTGCCAAAACCATTGATTCCAACTTTTATTTTTGCCATAATTCGATTATTTAAGATTTAATTAATTTTACTTTAAAAAAATTGAAGTGCAAAACTAAATAATTTTATCAACTTCAACAAGATTAAATGGTCCGTCAGAAATAAATATTAAAAATTAAGCAGTTTATTAATCGGTGAGAATTTCGTCAATCTTAGTTTTCTTTTGTTTAAACCTAACATCAATGACCTTACCAAACCTGTAACTTACAAATAAAGAAAAAAATACCTGGTTATTATTTTCAATGGCCATAATTGGAATTTCTTTAATAAATAAATCTACCACTAACCCAGCATCCAATGCATGTATAACCTCGTCCATCTTACCAAATTCAAACATAATACCTAACTTGCCATAAACGCCAGGAGTAAAAGAAAGTTCATCAAACCCTTTAAAATAGGAAGCTTTACCAATAATTGTTGATGTTTGGACATGCTGGCTATATGTAAATTTTTCAATTTTTTGAGTTTCATAGCTGCCGTCTGCATCTTCATCAATTCCTAACATATAATATATGGGTTTTTGAATTCCAATAGACGTACCTCCTGTAATATATCTCCTAATTGATATTCCTCCCCTGTCAAATTTTCGAAACATTTCTTTTTGTACACCAATTCCTAAACGTAGATTATAAAAATGGATCAACTTGCCATAAACAATACTTCTGTTAGTAAAATAAAATTGTGAGGTAGAAATCTTAACTTCTTTTGGATGCTTTATATTTACCAGGTCAATATCATAAATAGTTTTACGAAAAGCATCAATTCGTTTACCATATCTGTAGTTAATCCCAAGTCCATTTGAATTTAAAAGAACCGCGAATGTTCTTTCATTCCTATATAGAATTTTGTCTTGCTCATCAATTTCCGATTGAGCAAGTATATCACAAAAAAGAAATAATAAACTACATAAAATTGTAATTTTTTTCACAATGAATGATCGTAAAAATAGTCAATTAATGATAAGACAAATACGAGAAAACAAATATCCCTCTTAAAGAATATTAAACATTTACCCCTTCAATTTGTTCAATATCATTCGAACTATAAGCAGGACAGGTTTTGCTGGCTCCGCATGAAACTGATAAAATAACAACACATACAACGACAGCAACAGCCGCGATAATTTTTTTCATGGTAATTTTGTTTATTTAACCCATTCTCGAAAGTTGGTAAATATAATTAAAAAATTTGACTTAAAAAATCAGCTAACTGTTAATTTCAGCTTGTTCGGTATTATCATCATT
>CAZWGG010000017.1:0-12227 GCA_964633305.1 uncultured Bacteroidales bacterium | reverse complement strand
GCATATTTCCTTGCTGCATGAACTAAAAATACCAGCCAAAAAAGCCACAACTGCCAAAATTAAAACTACTCTTTTCATTACTTTTTGGATTAAATTATTAATAATTCATTAATTTGTAATGTCTGTTTTGATTTGATAAGGCTTGGAACAGTTATTGATATATTTTTAAAGTTATGCATTTTAATTTTCTTACACAATATTATACCACTTATACGTAAAAAATGTTCGAAAATGTTTATAAATGATAATAAAATTTACATTAAATTCATATATCTGTTGAAAAAATATAAATAATTAATGTAATTATTACCATTACTCCTTAGTCCGCAATTGGAAGTCAGATCGAAGGTATGAGTACAAAAAATATCATATTCTATTTTCTAATTTACATTTTTATAAATTTTTCTTAATCAACTTCTTATTGTTTCCAAACTCTTGACTTTTGTCCAATAAAATTAAAATACTTTTAAAACTGATTTGTTACAGTTTATCTCATCGCAAAATCCATTCCCAAATCATCTGCAATTTCTTTCAAATCTTTCAGGATCGAAGGTATAATCTGAATACCCTTTACTTTAACCTTTTCTTCATATTCTCTTTCAAGATCACCAGGTATAAGTATACTCGGACTTCCAGGTGAACTTTTAGCACTTCTGAAAGTTTCAATCCATTTATCCATTTTTTCTTTAAAATAATCCGCTGGTTGGAATGCATCTATCCTCATTGCACCGAAGAAATGACCGGTTCCCTCCCCTACTTTTTCTTTTAAAACAGGTAAATAGGCTACTGAGGGAGGTACAAAAGGCCCAAAATTAGCACCTGATAGTACTGCAGAAAATATGTCAACAATTGAGCTCATACAATAACCCTTATGGCTTCCATGATCATAATCACCTCCAAGGGTTAACATAGAACCTCCTTGTTTTATTATTGCAGGGTCATCAGAAGGTTTGCCGGTGTTATCCTGAACATATCCGAGTTTTACTTTCTCTCCTTTTTTTTCTGCAACTGCAAGTTTACCCCTTGCAATAGGTGTGGTAGAAAAATCAGCAACAAAAGGCGGCTGTTTTTTAGCAGGTATGGCAACTGCTATGGGATTAGTGCCAAGCATACGACTTATCGAAAAAGTTGGGGCAACTAAAGGATTGGCGTTAGTCATGGTCATTCCAATCATATCATGTCCCAGTGCCATCATGGCATAATATCCTGCTATTCCAAAATGATTTGATCCTCTTGTAGAAACCCACCCGGTTCCAACCTGATTAGCTTTTTCAATAGCAATTTTCATCGATTTGAAAGCCGCTACCATCCCAATAGCACCGTCACCATCAACAACAGCCGTGCTCGGAGTTTCATGCACTATTTTAACACTTGGATTTACATTTACACGATTTGCCTTCCATAATTGATAGTTCCTTATTGCAACCCATTTTCATAAACACTCTTTCCGTAAAATCAAATAAATATTCGTAAGTATACATATTATCAAGCTTTAAATTTTCGAATAAAATTGGTCGTAAATATATGATATAAATTTTATCTTACTAAATATAAAAAACCAAATTAATTTGTATTTTGGCCTCAAACTTACTACTAATTAAGAAGATCCTTAATCGAATATTTTTGCATAATTAATAAAAAATAAAGCTTGTGATTAAACCTTATAAAGAAAGGCCCGGAGGGAAAAAAGAGCAAATTGGAATAATGTTTGACAACATAGCCAATAATTATGATTTTCTCAATCATTTTCTCTCTTTGGGAACAGATAAACGATGGAGAAAAATAGCAATAAAATATCTTAAAACTGATCAGCCTAAAATTATACTTGATGTTGCAACGGGCACTGCAGATTTAGCAATAATGGCTTGCAAAACTTTAAATCCCAATAAAGTAATCGGGATTGACATTTCAAAAAAAATGCTGGATATTGGTAAAGTGAAAGTTGCAAAACTCGGATATTCAAATATAATCAAGCTACTATATGGCGATTCTGAAAACCTTCCATTTAATACGAATACATTTGATGCTGTAACAGTTGCTTTTGGAATTAGAAATTTTGAAACACTTGAGAAAGGTCTTGCAGAAATTTATAGGGTGATGAAACCAGGTGCAAAATTTATAATTCTTGAATTCTCCCAGCCGGTAATATTTCCTATAAAACAACTGTATAAACTTTATTTTACTAAAATTTTGCCTCTTATAGGACGTGCCTTTTCGAAAGATAAATTTGCCTATAACTACTTACCTATCTCAGTGATGACTTTTCCCGAAGGAAAATCATTTTTGCTAATACTGCGAAAAGTTGGATTTACAAAATGTGCTTATAAAAGATTATCCATGGGAATTGTTACACTTTATTTAGCTCATAAATATTAGGTTAAAAACTTGTATTTAATTACCTTAGAAAATATTTCTATTTAATTTTCGGGGTTATTTTAATCTCTATAATTAAGATTAAAATACTATTTTAGCAACCTTCACGTTATAACTGGTAAAAAAATAACAACCTTGAAGAAGATATTAATTGTCTTAGGATGTTTGGTTTCTTTAAATGTTTTTCCACAAAAACCTAAAGTTGAGAATGATCCCTCTCATGATGATAGACCTATTCATTTTGGTTTTTCATTAGGTTTTAATTTTATGGATTTCAACATCAAACAGTCAAGAACTGCCGTTGATTCAGGAATAATTGCCGATGTAGCCTTGCTTCGTCCGGGTTTTCATGTACATGCAATATCGAATCTAAGATTAGCAGAATATCTTGATTTAAGGGTATTACCTGGTATCTCTTTTGGTGGTTTACGTGAAATAATATATAAAGAACCGGAAGGAAGATATCCTATAATTAGTCAAGAAGATAACCCGGTTAGAATTGAATCAAACTTTCTTGAGCTGCCAATACTTTTTAAGTACAAATCAAAACGTATCAATAATTTCAGACCGTATCTTATTGGAGGTTCAAATATTAGATTTGACTTGGCTGCTACTAAAAAAACTTGGGGCCGATCAAAAAAAGATAACAATTTAATATTGCTAAATGTTATTGATTACTATTATGAAATAGGTTTTGGAATCGATTTTTATCTTGAATATTTTAAATTTTCTACTCAACTTAAATACTCAATTGGTCTAAGAGATGTATTAAAAAGAAAGATAAAAAAGAGAGACAATGGAGTATATTATATCTATCCTCCTGATGATGATGCAATATTCACAAACGTTTTTGAAAGGATTAACTCCAGGATGTTTATGATTTCATTCCATTTCGAATAAAAATAAGCTTTATATCTTTTTTTATAAGCCCCTTTTTCTGAATTCAGCGCAAATGATTGCCGTTGCAGCGGCCACATTTAGTGAATCAATAGTATTGTTCATTTTATTATATGCCGGTATTTTTAGCCTTTGATTGATATAGGGGAAATAATCTTTTTTTATTCCTTTAGATTCGTTTCCTAAAATAATTATTCCAGGTAAAGTAAGCTTGGTTGAATAAATATCAATTCCGTCAATAAAAGTTCCATACCTCATAAATATAGGATTATCAATGATTTGTTCAAACAAGTCAATCAAATTCATATAATAAACATTTGTTCTCATTATAGATCCCATTGAAGACTGTAAAACTTTCGGATTATAACAATCAACAGAATTATGAGAACAAATTATATTCTTTATACCAAACCAATCGGCAATTCGAATTATATTTCCTAAATTTCCGGGATCTTGAATGGTATCTAATACTAAGGAAAGGTCTTTGTTAATATCATCCAAGCATAAATCTTTTTCAATAATATTAATAACAGCTAGCACTTCAGAAGAAGATTTAAACGAACTGATTTTTTTTATTTCACTATCAGATACAATATGAACTTTAGGCAACTTTAACGAGATATCAGTTAAATTATTTTTAGCCCAGTTCCCTGTTGTATATAAACAATTTATACGTGCTGAATAAAATTTTATTATTTCAGAAACAATCTTTTCTCCTTCAATCACAAATTCTTTATGAAATAACCTATGATTTTTCTTTTTAAGTGAGTTAATAAATTTTATTTTGTTTTTGCTTATCAATTTTGTTATAAATTTTATTCAGGTATTCTTTCATTCTTAATAATACACAATTTCTATCTCATTTATATTGACTTGACTCTATATTAAAATATCTACTATTATTTCTCAGGAAAAGCCAAAGAAACATTTGTTAGTCAATCTAATAAAAACCGTTATCTTTGCGCGAATGTAAAAAAAATGAACGAAAATAAATTGAAACACCTTCTCAAAATATCAACCCTCAGGTTTCTCAAAAATATTTTATATCCGCTTTTATTATTTTTTATTTCGTGTTCTCCGGCAAAATATGTACCCAAGGAAAACTATCTTTTAAGTAAAAACAAAATAAAAATTGAACAAGGTAAAATTGAAAAATCAAAACTTAAAAATTACATTCGCCAGCAACCGAATAAAAAAATACTTGGTTTCAGACTTAATTTAGCTTTATACAATATATCAAATCTTAGCAAAACAAAATGGCCCCATGGTTGGTTAAGAAAGATAGGTGAAGAACCTGTTATTTTTGATCCTTTTCTTACTAAACAAACTGTTAGTCAGCTAGAAAAATATCTTGAAACAAAAGGATACTATAACGCAATTGTAAAAGATACTACTGTTTATCGTGGAAAAAGAAATGCCAAGGTTTATTACTCAATTAACCCAAAAGAACCATATTGTATCCGAAACATATACTATCTATTTGAGGATACAAGCCTGATGACAATTGTATTGAATGACACGATTAATTCATTGATTACAAAAGGTATGCTATTTGATAAGGATGTGTTGCAGGAAGAACGTATCCGAATTGAAGATGTATTAAAACAAAATGGGTATTTTAGGTTTTCTAAAGAATATATTTATTATACTGCTGAGGTTATTCCCGAGATTAATAAAATTGATCTCACATTGGGTATAAAAGAATTTATTGAAGGTGAAGTAGATAGAAAATCAAAAGTAAGACATCACAAAAAATATGGTATTCATAATGTTACCATTTATCCTGATTTTACGGCTTATGAGGCATTCAGTCAACCTCTTAAAGAGAACAATCCAGATACATTTAAATATAATAACATAAAGTTTATTGTAAATCAGAAAAAAAAGATAAAACCTTCTGTTATTAGTAGTCATAATTACATAAACCCAGGACAAATTTACAATTACAATAACGTTGATAAAACTTATCGAAACCTCTCATCTCTTGGATTATTTAAGTTTGTAAATGTTCAATTTTCTGAACCTAAAAACCAAAACCAGGAAACGTTTGGGTTAAATCCTCTTGATTGTAAAATAGAATTAACCAGGAATAAGGTTCAATCTTACGAGGTTGAGTTTGTTGGTACAAACTCTTATGGCGACTTGGGTGTACGAAGTAACTTACTATATAAAAATTTAAACTTATTTAGGGGAGCTGAAATTTTCAACTTCAAACTAACAGGAGCCATTGAAGCATTAAAAGATTCGTTATATTCCAGGAGCGTGGTTTTTGGAACTGAATTCAGAATAGAGATTCCTAAATTTTTGTTGCCGCTCCGTTCACAGGAATTTGTTAAAAAATACAGTCCAAAAACATTTTTCTCACTGGCCCTAAATCATAGGGCAGAGAAAAAATATGTGAAAACATATGCTAGTGCAGCCATTGGTTATACCTGGAAAGGAAATAGACATTTAAGACATTCGGTGTATCCCTTAGAACTTAATTTTGTCCAAGTTGATGAAGAAAAATCAAAAGACATATTGGAGGATTCTACCTATATCTATTTATGGCCCAGTTTCACTGACCACATGGTAGGGGTTTCCAGGTATGCGGTTGAATACAACAACCAGGAAATTGGCAAAGCAAAAGATTTCATGTATTTTAAAATGAACCTAGAGACTTCAGGAAATTTGCTATTTGCCCTTAGTAAATTAACAAACAGAAGTACTAACAATGAAGGAAACTATCTATTTTTTGAAGTTCCTTTTTCTCAATATTTAAGAAGTGATTTTGATTTCAGATATTATAGAGTTTTTGACGCGAAAAACTCACTTGTATACAGGATATTTTTTGGTTTAGCATACCCTTACGGTAATCTAAAGTCAGTACCTTATGAAAAAAAATACTTTGTGGGAGGTCCTAATAGTGTTAGGGCATGGAATGCCTATACATTAGGCCCTGGATCTTATAATGATACAACATCAAACAAAGTATTAAGAAAATATAAAAACCCAGGAGACATAAAACTTGAACTTAACCTTGAATACCGTTTTAAATTATTCTGGAAACTAGAGGGGGCACTTTTTATGGATGCTGGTAATATTTGGGATATTTATAAACAGGATGAACGTCCCAATGCATTCTTTGAATGGAACAGATTCTTTAAAGAACTGGCAATTGGGACAGGGTTTGGAACCCGTTTCGACTTCCCGTATATTCTACTAAGAATAGATTTGGGGATGAAGGTAAAGGATCCCTCTTTACCTCAAGGTAAAAGGTTTGTCTTTCTAGATCAAAACTATAAAGGGAAACTTTTTACTCTGCAGTTTGGGATAGACTATCCGTTCTAAATTATCAAAATCTAACCAAGTCAAAAATAAATGCACTTGAACAATCCATAAGTAAAACCTTTAACTTTATAAATAATTAACTTATATCAATACCTCAAATTCGTATATTTTTTTAATTTTGCTGGACAAATCTCAGGAATAAATCAATATTAACTTAAATATAAAATAATTGAAAATGGGTGTTTTAGATAAAATTAAAGCCGGTGTTGTTTCTGGTAAAGAATTACAAGAACTTTTAAACATCGCAAAACAAAATCAATTTGCTATACCTGCTGTAAATGTAGTAGGAACAAACTCAGTTAATGCTGTTTTAGAGGCTGCAAAAGTTGTAAATTCTCCTGTAATTATTCAATTCTCAAATGGAGGAGCTTCATTTTGGGCAGGTAAAGCATTGCCAAATGATGACCAAAAAGCTGCTATAACAGGGGCTATTATAGGTGCAAAGCATGTCCATCATGTTGCCGAATTATATGGTGTGCCAGTTGTATTACATACTGATCATGCTGCCAAGAAGCTATTGCCATGGATTGACGGACTTTTATCATCAGGAGAAAAACACTTTAAGGAATACGGCAAACCTCTTTATAGTTCACATATGTTAGATCTTTCTGAAGAACCACTTAAAGAAAATATTGAAACCTGTAAAAAATATTTGGAAAGAATGAGCAAAATTGGCATGATACTTGAAATTGAGCTTGGTGTTACAGGTGGTGAAGAGGACGGAGTAGACAATACCGGGATTGATAATAACTTACTTTACACACAACCCGAAGATGTTGCTTATGCTTACGAAGAATTAAATAAAATAAGTGATCAATTTACTATTGCAGCCTCATTTGGAAATGTTCATGGTGTTTATAAACCGGGAAATGTAAAATTAACTCCAATTATCCTTCAAAATTCTCAAAAATATATACAGGAAAAATATGGAACTGGAGAAAAGCCTGTGAATTTTGTGTTTCATGGAGGTTCTGGTTCAAGTCATGAAGAAATAAGGGAGGCTATCAGCTATGGTGTTATAAAGATGAATATTGATACGGATGCACAATGGGCATTTTGGGATGGAGTTCGGCAATATGAATCTGATAACCATGAATATTTACAAGGCCAGATTGGTAATCCAGAAGGGCCAGATAAACCAAACAAGAAAAAATATGACCCGAGAGTTTGGCTTCGTGGCGGAGAAAAAGCCATGGTTGAAAGACTTAAAATAGCATTTGAGGATCTTAACTGTATAAATAGAAATTAATTGTATGTCAAAACAAAAACTACCCTTATCTGCATTGATTGATAAGGGTTTTTTTATAATATTGCTTCCTGGCAACTAATTAGTGTTTGTCTATAAAGTCCGACTTCTGCGTTATTGCTCAAAATCCAAATCCTCAAATACGCTAGTATTCTGCGGTTTATATTTCTCGTACGCCTTGAATTCGAACTTTATAGACGGACTAATTAATCAATAGTTTGTAAAATATATATCATGGCAAAAGTTGATCTTTCAAATAGGGGTAATTTTGGATCAAAATTTGGAATTATTGCAGCTGCCGCAGGGTCTGCCATTGGCCTAGGCAATATCTGGAGATTTCCCTACGTACTAGGAGAAAGTGGAGGTGGAGCATTTCTGCTAGTTTATCTTTTCTTCATCTTTTCAATCGGAATTCCTGTAATGCTTTCTGAGTTTATCATAGGAAGATCAGCACAAATGAACCCATTTGGGGCTTTTAAAAAACTGGCACCAAAACAGCCTTGGTTTATTGTAGGAATAATGGGGATTTTTGCAGCATTTATGATTCTTGCATTTTATGGAGCTGTAGGTGGCTGGACCCTTGAATATTTATATAAATCTGTTTCAAATCAATTTTCAAATAAAACCCCGGAACAACTAAATGTTTTATTTAATAATTTTCGTGAAGGTTCAATAAATACTGTAATATGGCAAGTCATTTTTATGGCTTTAACTTTTTTTATTGTTATTGCCGGTATTGAAAAAGGTATTGAAAAATATACAAAGATATTAATGCCAGTTTTACTATTTATTTTAATAATAATTTCAGTACGTTCTATAACTTTACCTGGAGCAAAAGAAGGATTAGTCTTCTTGTTTAAGCCAGACTTTAGCAAGCTTAATGCAAAAGTAATATTTGCTGCTCTCGGACAAGCCTTTTTTTCTTTAAGCATAGGAATGGGAGCGTTGATTACTTATGGATCTTATATTAATAAAAAAGATAATTTAACCAGTTCAGCAGTAATTGTATCGTTATCCGACACATTTATTGCAGTTCTTGCCGGAGTAGCAATTTTTCCCGCAGTATTTGCATTTGGCATTGAACCACAGGCAGGTGAAGGTTTGGTTTTTCAGGCCTTACCAAACATATTTCAACAAATGCCAGGCGGGTATTTTATATCAATCCTGTTTTTTATTCTATTAATTTTGGCAGCTTTAACATCATCAATATCGCTACTTGAAGTGGTGGTAGCTACCTTTGTTGAAGAATTAAAAATGAGTAGAAAAAAAGCATCAATAATTGCTGCTTCACTTATAACTCTTTTAGGTGCAATATGTGCGCTTTCATGGAGTACATTTAAATGGCTCACTATTGATCATATTGACAAAGCTACTGGTGAAAAAATTAGTTATAACTTCTTTATGATGCTAGATTTTCTCTCTCTTAAAATTATATTGCCATTAGGTGGATTATTAATTGTTGTATTTTTAGGCTGGTTTTTCGGAAAGAAAAAAATACGTGAAGAATTATCAAACCAAGGGCTTTTAAAAGTTAAATACATCAAGCTGCTAATGTTTTTGGTAAAATTTGTTGCTCCAATAGCCATAGCAATAGTTTTTTTACACGAAATTGGATTAGTAAAACTTTAAGCTTTGTTTAGAATTAAACCTTTACATTATTTTACTTGTAAAGTTTACATCTAATAAAAACATAGCTGATGCAAATTAAAAAATGTAATTGCAAGAAATTGTACTATAATTTGAAAATTAGCCTTTTCACTATTAAATCAAATTAAATGCCTAAGCAGCTATTTAAAGATTATTTTACATTTTCTCACTCTGAACGAAGAGGAATTATTGTTCTGATAATTTTAATTCTAGTAATTATAAGTATAAGAATTTCTTATCCCTATTTTCAAAAAAAAACAAATAATGGCTTAATCCAATTCAAAAAAGATATTGATGAATGGGAACAATCACAAGTTAATGTAAAAAAGCAAATAAGATCAAGCAAAAAAATCGGTGCTCCGTCAACTCATTCTAATTTTAATCATAAATTATTCCGCTTTGACCCTAACACTGTAACTCCTGAAGGAATGAAAAAGCTGGGATTTAAGTCTTGGAGTTCCAATGCTTTAATAAACTTTAGAATAAATGGAGGCAAATTTTATAAAAAAGAAGATTTACTAAAAATATATGGATTTGATTCGTCTGACTTTAGACGTCTAAAACCTTATATTCAAATTAAACAGAAAGACTACAACACATCGGTTTCAAATTCTGAAAATAAAAATTTTGAATCAAGCTATATTATCGAGATAAATAAAGCCACCGAATCGGATTTTAAAAAACTTCCTGGTATCGGGTTTATACTTTCCAAAAGGATTATTAAATACCGAAATTTACTTGGAGGATTTTACTCTATAAACCAGTTAAAAGAAGTATATGGTATTCATGACAGTACTTTATTCTCCATTAAAAACAGGTTAAAAACCGATACTATTGAAATTCGAAAAATAAACCTAAATAAAACAACAGTAACATCATTAAGTCAACATCCTTATATTTCATCCTACATGGCAAAATCAATCATTAATTACAAAAAATATAGAGGAAAAATAGAATCTTTAACCGAATTAAAAACAAATAATATAATCCCTGATTCGCTTTATTATAAAACAATATTCTATTTTACTGTTAAATAATATTAAAATTGAACATGAAACTTTTGTTTAAAAAGAATTTTTGTTAAATTTAGGAGGTGATTTTAAAAAAAAAAGTTAAAGTTGATACCTACTTGAAAGTTCTGGATTACATTGTTTTTAAACTATTTAAAGAATTTTTAAAAAAATTTTGTTTATTATTGAAGAAGTAATAAATTTGCGGCTCATTTAAAATACAGTAGTATGATAGTAGTTCCGGTAAAAGAAGGTGAAAATATAGAAAGAGCTTTAAAAAAGTTTAAAAGAAAATTTGAAAAGACTGGTGTTATTAAAGAATTAAGATCAAGACAGGCCTTTAAAAAATCTTCTGAAAAAAGACGCGATATTATAAAAAAGGCCGTTTATGTTCAAAAAATTCAACAAATTGACGAATAGCTTTATGCTTTAGAGGGATAATCCAGAAGAGTTCAATTAGGTATCGGCTCACAGATTTATCCCCATTAGTATGAAGTACAAAAATTCCTTTCTTCATTATCTTAAAAACGAGAAAAGATATTCACAACATACTCTTCGCTCCTATTCCATTGATTTAAGTCAATTCTATCATTTTTGTGGTATTAATGATGATAGTGATGAAATCGTAAAAATTGATTATAAAACTATCCGTAAGTGGACTGTTAGATTAATGGAAAACAAGTCTTCTCCACGTACTGTCAATCGAAAAATATCATCTATAAAATCATTTTATAGGTTTTTACTAAAAGAAGGAAAGATATTGGAAAATCCTACCAAGCATATTAGTACACCTAAAGTTGAAAAAAAATTACCAACATTCGTAAATGTGAATCAAATGGATGTTCTATTAGACAATATTGATTTTGGCAGCAACTTTACAGGTCAAAGAAATCGTTTGATTATTGAAGTGCTCTATTGCACGGGTATGCGATTAAATGAACTGATTAGTCTAAAAATTGTTAATATAAATAGGAACAGCCTAAACTTAAAAGTACTTGGTAAAGGACAAAAAGAAAGAATAATACCTTTTACCAAAAATCTTGATGCATCAATAGAAAAATATTTAAAGGAGAGAGACAAAATGGGTTTCAAATATAATGAGTACTTGTTCCTTACGGGGAAAGGAAAAGAAATTTATCCAAAACTTGTATATAGAATTGTTAACAACTATTTAACCCTAATAACAACTATTGAAAAAAAGAGTCCACATATATTAAGGCACTCATTTGCAACACACATGCTTAATGCTGGTGCAGATTTAAATGCTATAAAAGAAATTTTGGGTCATAGTAATCTTTCAGCTACAGAGATCTATACTCATAATACTTTTGAAAAACTGAAAGCTATTTACAAACAAGCCCATCCGAGGGCATAAACAATGGAGGATAAACCAATGAATATTAAAATCAATTCAGTTAAGTTCGCAGCTGATCAAAAGCTTGAAAATTTTGTAGAAACTAGGGTGAGAAAGTTGGGAAAATTTTATGAAGATATTATAGGTGCCGTTGTATTTCTAAAATTAGAGAATACTCAAAATATGAAAAATAAGATAGCTGAAATACGGGTTGAACTTCCAGGAAATGAGATTTTTGCAAAAAAACAAAGTAAAACATTTGAAGAATCTACAGATAATGCCATTGATGCACTTAAAAAACAAATTAGGAGATATAAAGAGAAAGCTCGAGGCCTATGATGTTAGAATGCAATAAATTAAAAGAAATATT